>CADBUJ010000025.1 GCA_902797845.1 uncultured Eubacteriales bacterium
CTCCTCTGCGATGATCTTAAAGAGCTCGTTAAAAAAGAGGATTCCAGAGTCGAGATAATCTTCGTTATCTTTCCTGACAGATAGGCCACTCTTGCGGCAGATAAGGTCATAAGAGGCTTCGGGGATCTTGCAACGCTGGGAGCTTTTCCCACTGATCTGGAAATATCAAATGCCTCTGCCACAAAGGAATCCATAATTCTTAAGATGAAGGATATACTTGGGATCGATACGAAAAATATCATGGCTTTCGGAGACGGAGACAACGATTCCGGAATGATAAAAAATGCGGGCATAGGTATAGCCATGGAAAACGGCATGGACAAAACGAAGAAGGCTGCCAGATACATTACGAAAAAGAATGTGGAAAGCGGTGTTGCATATATGGTCAATAAATATCTTGACGGAGAACTGGAATAATAAATGGGAAAAGAGATAAAGCTCATAATGTCTGACCTGGACGGAACCCTCCTGGACGGTAACAGCCGCATGATGAGGGGAAACGTAAAGGCTCTCAAAAGAGCGTACAAGGCAGGAATAAAGATCGTTCCCATTACAGGAAGGCATCTTGCGGGAGCAAATTATGTCTTAAGCAGTGTACCCATGGCGGAATACGTGGCCTGCTGCAACGGCTCTGCCCTTTACGACAGAAAGAACGGGGAATGTCTTTTCAGAGACGAGCTTTCAACGGAAAATGCTCTTAAGGTGCTTGATATATGCAAAGACTACAGGTGCATAACATATGCCGCCGTAAACGGTGTATTTTATACAGACAGGGGCTCCTTTGACAAAAACTACAGCACTATGGATGTCCCTAATTCCTACAGACCTATTGCCGGATGGTCTAAATATGAAAATATAAGGCAACTGATAGAAAAAGACGATTCCCATCTTGAAATGCTTTATGTGGTCTTTGCCGACGAAGCATTAAAAAAAGAGGCGGATATAAGGATAAAGAATGCGGCTGACCTTAATACCGAAGGTGCTTATGCCATGGAATCGGAGATAACGAACGCCTCTGCAAATAAGGAAAACATGCTTTTAAGAATGAAAGATATCCTTGGGGTCGATAGGGAAAACATCATGGCCTTCGGAGACGGAGATAATGATGCCGGAATGATACGTGCTGCAGGCATAGGAGTGGCCATGGCAAACGGCCTTGAAAGTGCAAGGCAGGCAGCTGATCACATCACTCTATCCAATAATGAGAAGGGTGTTGCATATATAATCAATAAATATCTTGATGGAGAATTGTAATGAAAAATAATATCAAAATGATCGTTTCTGATCTGGACGGAACATTATTAAACAGGGACAGCCACATAAGCAAAAGGACGGAAGAGACCCTTATCAAGGCTTCGGAGATGGGGGTTATAATAGTTCCCGTTTCCGGCAGATCGGTATTTGAGCTTAAGGACATCGTGGAAAACGAACTGCAGATGGCAGATTATGCCATACAGTGCTGCGGAGCCGCGGCGTATAAGATAAAAGGATGGGAAAGAATGGTAGAGGAGACACTGTCTGCAGAAAAGACAATGGAAGTCCTTGCTTATCTGCGTTCCATGGATAGTTTGCCCTTTATCGTATATGACGGAAGACCTTATATGCAGGACGGGGATCAGTCTAAATACGATGCCTGGGATACACCGGGAGGATATGCTGTTCCCGGTATACCCGTAATACCAGACCAAATGGAATTTATGAGGAATGCATCAAACGGCACCGACGTTATAAATGTGCTTTTTGAAGATACATATCACAGAGATATTGCATGGGAGTATCTTAACAAGGTAGAGGGTATATATGTATGCTCTGCTTACAAGAATGAGCTAGAGATAGAAAGTGACAAGGCCAATAAGGGTAAAGCCGTTCTCGATATGGGCAAGCTTCTGGGCATAAAACCAGAGGAGATAATGGCCTTCGGTGACGGAGATAATGACGTGACTATGATACAGGCTGCAGGTATAGGCGTTGCCATGAAGAATGCCATGGATACACCTAAGGCCGCTGCGGACATCATTACGGAATATGACAATCATGAGGATGGTGCAGCAAGAGTCATAGAAGAGATACTCGGCCTGTAAAAGTTTTGTTAAAGGGAATTATTATTGATGGCAGACATTAAGCTTATTGCCGTGGATCTGGACGGAACGCTTCTGGACAGACACAGCAGGATTTCAAAAGAAAACATAGATGCTATAAACGAGGCCAGGGCAAACGGGAAGATAATCGTACCTGTTACAGGCAGAGCCTTCAGCGCTCTTCCGGAAGGACTTCTCGATATAGAAGGAATAGATTATCTGATAACAGGCAACGGGTCTGTTATTTACAGAAAATCCGATCTTGAGGTATTAAGGCGCTATACCCTTACAAGGGAGCAGACCATGGACATGGTGGATATTATAGAGGATATGGAGTCGGAGTGCGAAGTATATTACGGCGGCATCGTATATGCCAGCAGACAGGAGCTGGAGCATTTCGATAATGCCTACGGCATCCCGCCTCTTACTAAGGAATACCTTTTCAGCACCAGGACCATGGTCGAAAGCATTAAGGAACTGGTGCACAGAAGCCCCGAGGGAGCGGAAATGGTTGGTGCTATTTTCGGTTCTCTGGAACTGAGGCAGGAAGTCATAGACTACCTTGGAAAATATGACCTTTTTATTACGGAAGGTATAAAGGACAATATAGAAATACTTAATAAACATGCCAATAAGGGTGAGGCCTTCAGGGAATTTGCATCCATGATGGGCATAAAAAAATCGGAAACAGCTGCATTCGGAGATAACTTCAATGACATTGAGCTTCTGGAATCTGCCGGCATAAGGATATGCATGGAAAACGGTCAGGATGCTCTTAAAAAGAAATGTGATGCCATCACGAAAAGCTGTGATGAGAGCGGTGTTGCCTTTGGCTTCAGAGAGATCCTGGGAGTATGCTGACATGAGTGACAATAACATCAAGATGATAGTTCTGGACCTGGACTGGACTCTGCTGACGTATGACAAACATGTTTCGAAGGAAAACAGAAGAGTGCTTAATGAGGCATATAAGAGAGGTGTAAAAATAGTACCCGCATCAGGAAGACTGATCCACGGTATGCCTGATGAGGTGCTGTCTCTGCCTTTTGTGGAATATGCGATCCAGCTTAACGGCGGTGCCGCCAGAAGGGTATCCGACGGAGAAACGCTTTTTAAGTCATCTCTTGAACGGGAAACTGTAATAGATATCCTGGAATTCATGATGAAAAAAGATTGCAATCCCAGATTATTTCTCCATAACGATGACCATCTTCAGAGAGACAAAGTGGAGCATGCCCTAAGCTCTTATACGATGATGGACGAAGTAAGGATCTATCTGGAAAGCGTTAAACACAGGCATGAAGACTTAATTGATTTTTTCAGGAACAGCAGTGAAGAAGCGGAGATGATCAATTTCGTCTTTAACGAAGAGTCCCTTATGAGGAAGTCCATGGAGGAGCTTGCATCATTCCCCGGAGTGGATGTTACCACAGGCTTCGAAAGGAACTGCGATGTAACTAAAAAAGGATCCAGCAAGGGATCTGCGGCATTGGGGCTGGGAGAGGCCCTGGGAATAAAGCCATCCGAGATAATGGCCTTCGGTGATGCGGATAATGATATCTCCATGATAGAAATGTGCGGCATCGGAGTGGCCATGGGAAATGCCTACGATAATGTAAAGGAAAGGGCTGATTTTGTAACGCTCTCTTCAGATGACGACGGAGTGGCATATGCAGTTAAAAGGTTTTTGGATATAGAATAAACAGGAAATATTAAACCCCCGGATATTTTTCCGGGGGTTTTCTTATTAGCTGGTCTTTTTGTTTTCGGAATCCAGATTATTAAAGGCCGTTGCGAGCATGAGCTTAATCCTGTTTACCTGATTAACCTCCGATGCGCCGGGATCATAATCGATGGCAACTATATTAGACTGGGGATACCTTCGCCTGAGCTCTTTTATAACGCCTTTTCCGACTATGTGATTGGGTAGGCATCCGAAGGGCTGTGTACATACGATATTGGGAGCACCTTCCTTTATAAGCTCTATCATCTCAGCGGTGAGGAACCATCCCTCACCTGTCTGATTGCCTATGGAGATGATCTGGGAAGCGCTGTCCGCAAGCTCCTGTATGCGGGCCTGCTGATCAAAATGCCTGCTCCGCTTTAATTCCTCCCTGGCTACGGAACGGAAGCCTTCGATTATCCTGATAACGCCATTACTTATAAGACTTGCCTTCCTGGATTTGCCCAGTTCCTTCTCCTTAAAGTTGGAATTAAAAGCACTGTAAAGGAAGAAATCTATGAGATCAGGCATTACAGCCTCTGCGCCTTCTCTTTCCAGAAGATCAACGATGTAGTTGTTGGCGGAAGGAGAGAATTTTACCATGATCTCCCCGACTACGCCTACCCTTGGCTTTTTGAGGGTCTCATCTATGGGGAGATTATCGAATTCCCGTATCATCTCGGAACAGTTCTTCCTGAAGGATCTTTTATTCTTTCCGATGATGCTGTTTATACATATCTGTCTCCATTTTTTATGGAGCTTGTTTGCTGATCCTTTTTCAAGCTCGTAGGGCCTCATCCTGTAAAGGACTCTCATCAGGATATCCCCGTATGTAAGGGCTTCCATCACATCCTTCAGCATTGACGGCGTATATTTAAGTCCCGGGTTCTTTTCTATGCCCTGGGCGCTTACTGATATTACAGGGACCTGTTCCATGCCTGCATTCTTAAGAGCACGCCTTATAAAGCCCACATAATTAGTCGCTCTGCATCCGCCTCCTGTCTGGGTCATTAAAATGGCCACCTTGTTAAGGTCATACTTGCCGGAAAGCAGTGCGCTCATTACCTGGCCCACAACGCATATGGAAGGATAACAGGCATCATTGTTTACGTATTTAAGACCCACGTTTATGGTCTCCTTGTCGCTGTCAGGAAGAAGCTCGGCCTTAAAACCGTGCTTTCTTAGAGCGGGGACCATTATCTCAAAATGGATAGGAGACATATTCGGAGCAAGGATCGTATAATCCTTCCTCATTTCTTCCGTAAAAATGACTCTGTCTATGCTGCTTTTTGCTATATTGCAGGTGATGTTTTCCTTATCCCTCATCTTCATGGCGGCTATAAGGGATCTTATCCTTATCCTTGCAGCGCCGAGGTTTGACACCTCATCAATCTTAAGACAGGTATAAAGCCTGCCGGAACCGTTCATTATATCTCTTACTTCATCCGTGGTGACGGCATCAAGGCCGCAACCGAAAGAGTTAAGCTGTATGATCTCCAGATTCTTCTGGGTCTTTACGAACTGGGCTGCCCTGTAAAGTCTGGAGTGGTACATCCACTGGTCGGATACGATAATGGGCCTTTCCAGCTGAGCAAGATGTGATACGCTGTCTTCCGTTAAAACAGCCATTCCGTATGATGTTATAAGCTCAGGTATGCCGTGGTTTATTTCACCGTCTATATGATAGGGACGACCGGCAAGAACGATGCCCTTCATGTTGTGCTCTTTTATGTAATTAAGAGTTTCTACGCCTTTGTTCTCTATATCCCTGTGAGCACGGAGCAGTTCCTTCCAGGCTTTTACGGATGCGGCCTTAACTTCCGCATAGCTCATGGTAAATTTCTCGTGAAGAGCCGCATGGAGCCTCCTCGTAAGGATAACAGGGTCATCAAATGTAAGGAAAGGATTAAGGAAGGAAATATTCTTTGTCCTGATCTCCTCCACATTATTCTTGATGTTTTCCGAATAGGATGTGACTATGGGGCAGTTGTAATGGTTGTATGCATCCGGTGTCTCATCTCTTTCGTATGGTATTGAAGGATAGAAGATAAAATCTATCCCCCGGTTTATGAGCCACATGATATGTCCGTGTGAGAGCTTCGCAGGATAGCACACCGATTCCGACGGGATGGACTCTATACCCATACTGTATATTTCCGGACTGGAGGGAGGAGATAGCACTACTCTGAATCCGAGCTCCGTAAAGAGAGTGAACCAGTAGGGGTAATCTTCGTACATATTAAGGACTCTGGGGATACCCACCGTTCCTCTGTATGCCATGTCATCGGGAAGCGGAGAATAATCCAGATTTCTGTGCAGCTTGTATTCGAAAAGGTTGGGGATACCGGAGTTTTTCTTTTCTTTTCCAAGACCAACCTCGCACCTGTTTCCGGAAATGAACCTCCTGCCGCCTCCAAAGTCGTTTATGGTCAGGTGACAATTATTGGTACATCCCTTGCATCTTGTCATGGAGGTCTTATATTCGAGAGGTATGATGTCGGAAAGAGGGAGCATAGTGGATTCCCCGCCTGCATATCTGTCCCTTGCAATAAGTGCGGCACCGAAAGCGCCCATAAGTCCTGCTATATCAGGCCTTATGGCAGTACAACCGCTTATAAGCTCGAAGCTTCTTAAAACGGCGTCGTTATTGAAGGTTCCGCCCTGTACAACTATATTTTCGCCAAGCTGGGAAGGGTCTGTCAGCTTTATTACCTTGTAAATGGCATTTTTAATAACGGAATATGCAAGCCCGGCAGAAATATCTCCAACCTCAGCCCCTTCTTTCTGGGCCTGCTTGACATTGGAATTCATAAAGACCGTGCATCTGGATCCCAGATCCACAGGGTGCTTTGCAAATACGGCAATGCGGGCAAAATCCTGAATACTGTAATCGAGAGAATTTGCAAAATTCTCGATAAAGGAACCGCAGCCGGAAGAGCATGCCTCGTTAAGGAGGACATTATCGACTGTCCTGTTCTTTATCTGTATGCATTTCATGTCCTGTCCGCCGATATCAAGGATACAGTCTACCTTGGGATCGAAATATGCGGCCGCATAGTAATGTGAAATGGTCTCGACTTCCCCCTCATCCAGCATGAAGGCGGAACGGAGCAGGGCTTCGCCGTAGCCTGTGGAACACGATGAAGCGATTGAAACATCGGAAGGCAGAAGCTCCTTTAGTTCTTTTATGGCATTTATGGAAGTCCTTACGGGGCTGCCGTTATTGTTGGAATAGTAGGACCATAAAAGGGAGCCGTCTTCTCCGATAAGGGCAAGCTTCGTAGTGGTAGAGCCTGCATCAATACCCAAAAAGGCATTGCCTTTGTAGTTTTTAAGATCACCCTTTTTGACCTGAGCCTTATCGTGGCGTTCCTTAAAGGCGTTGTAATCCTCATGATCCCTGAAAAGAGGTGCCATTCTGGGGGATTCGGTCTGTATCCTTATATCGCCTGAAAGTCTTTCAACCAGTGAGGACAGGCTTATTTCCCTGTCTTTTTTTGAATTCATGGCTGCGCCAATGGCAGCAAAAAGATGGGAGTTTTCAGGGGAGATAATAGCATCTCCCTTAAGATCCAGTGTCCTTATGAAGGATTTCCTTAATTCAGAAAGGAAGTGCAGAGGTCCTCCAAGGAAAGCTACATTTCCTCTGATAGGCTTGCCGCAGGCAAGACCGGATATGGTCTGATTTACTACCGCCTGGAATATGGATGCAGACAGATCCTCTCTGGTTGCCCCTTCGTTTATAAGAGGCTGGATATCTGTTTTCGCAAAAACTCCGCACCGTGCGGCTATGGGGTATATGGAACTGTAATTTTTTGCATACTCATTAAGGCCGGATGCATCTGTCTGGAGCAGGGCAGCCATCTGGTCTATAAAGGAGCCGGTACCCCCTGCGCATATACCGTTCATCCTCTGTTCTATATTTCCGTTGGAAAAGTATATGATCTTGGCATCCTCTCCGCCCAGCTCTATGGCAACATCCGTTGAGGGTGCATATTTTTTGAGGGCAGAAGAGACGGATATCACCTCCTGAACGAAGGGGATATCTATTACTTTGGAGATCGAGATGCCGCCGGACCCGGTTATAACGGGATAAAGCATAACATCCGATATCTCTTCGTAGGCATCCTTTATTAGAGACAGAAGAGTCTCACGTATATTTGCAAAATGTCTTTTATATTTACTGAATATAAGGTTCAAGTCCGGATCCAATACGGCCACCTTAACAGTGGTGGATCCTATATCGATACCCAGACTGTAAAAAGTCGGTTCTTTCATTGAACAATCTCTTTTCTTTATAACTTTATATGATCAACGGACATTGTCCTTTTTTTCACATACAGAGTTAATTATAATAAAAGGCGGATGAAAAATCAATGTTAAGCCCTTTGTTTCAAGGAATTCAGGCCTCCTGCAATTTGACAATAAGGGGTTGATTTTTATATAATAATCAGATGTAAAAACAAGAATATAAGTCTGATATAAGAGGGTACGCCAGTTGAAAAATCTGTTCGCAAGAATAGAAAAGAAATGTTCAAAATTTGCCATAAAGCATCTTATGAACTACATAATCATAATATATGCCATCGGTCTTGTTATCAGCTGGACTGCGCCGGAGTTTTATTACAGGTATCTGTCTCTTGACGCAGCTATGATTCTCCGTGGGGAGGTGTGGAGGATTTTTTCATTTCTCCTTCAGTCTCCGACGAACAGTCCGATCTTTGTTATTTTTTCCCTTTATCTGTATTACTTCCTGGGCAGGAGCCTGGAAAATTACTGGGGAGCTTTCAGATTCAACGTATTTTATTTTTCAGGTGTGATCTTCACTGTACTGGCAGCCATCATCATATATCTTATTACAGGCATATCGTATACAGGCATAAGCACTTATTACATAAACATGTCGTTATTCCTGGCATTTGCAACAGTGATCCCCGATATGGAGATCCTGCTCATGTTCCTTATACCTGTTAAAATGAAATACATAGCATATCTGGATGTGGCATTTCTTATCTACGAGATAGTTATAGGAGATGCAGCCACAAGGATATCAATAATCGTATCCCTGCTTAATTTCCTTCTTTATTTCTTCATTTTCATGAGAGACAAGGGATACACGGCGAAAAATGTATTCAGAAAGATGGAATACCAAAGAAAGGCTGCTTCCGGTATGGAGGAAAAATATCAGAGGCAGACAGGGAACCAGACAGTTATCCGGCGCGTGACGCGCCATAAATGCGCGATCTGCGGAAAGACGGAGCTGACTGATCCCGATATGGAATTCAGATTCTGTTCCAGATGCAACGGAAACTACGAGTATTGCAGCGACCATATAAATAATCATACTCACGTGATCTGACCATGAAGATTTACAAGCATTTATATACAACTGAGACAACAAAAGGCGTTACGGGCATGATAATAAAAAAACTCGGCGGGAAAAGACCCCTTAAGGGATACTGGTTCCTTACGGTATCAGGAGACTGCCCGGGCCTTATGGAGATAAAGAGATCGGAGGATGTGTCGGGTAAGAACTTTTCTGATGAAGATCTGGCCATTGTAGGTATGGCATCATCAAAGGAGGAAGCCATGCTGCTTTCCGGCAGCATCCTGATGGATATAAAAGAAAAGACCGGAAGCTTTGATGTAAAAAAGTTTTTCGGCAGGGAGTAAAAAGTGGCTGTTTTATTAAGCATACTTAAGATCATAGGAATAGTGCTCCTTATTATAATCGGGATAATACTCATTCTGTCCGCGGTCATCCTGTTTGCTCCGATCAAGTATGAGGCAAGGGGTGTGGCAGGAAACGGAAACGGCAGGATAAAAGCCGACGTAAGATACCTTTTCGGAGCCTTCAGGATGAAGGGCGGTCTTTCCAAAACGGAAACAGGCACGGAATATGCATACAGAGCAAAGTTCTTCGGGAAAAAGATATCCTCCGGCGGATCCGGAGGAACCTCGGAAAAAGAAGAAAATGCATCTGAAGAGAATGCACATGCGGATCCTACCGAAAAGGAGGAGATCCCGTTCGATGAGTCATACACAGCAGAGTCCGGCGAGAATATGATACGACCCGAAGAAGAACATGATCCTGTCTCCGGAGATAAGGAAGAGGTCTCCGACGGGAAAAAGGAAAATAAAAGGGCGAAGGCTGAAAAGAAAGAGCACAAGAAAGCAGAGAAAAAGCTTAAGAAGCAGGCTAAGAAGCAGGCTAAAAAGATTAATAAGGGCTCTCCCGGTACATCTGTCCCGGACAGGATAAGGAACTTTTTAAACGGCATCATCGATAAAAAAGACCAGATAGAAGACAGGGTATACGAGCTTTCCCTGAAAAAGGACAAGATAGAGGATATCTTTTTCAGCGGGGAATATGACAGGACCTTCGATAAGATAAAGAAGCAGTCCGTAAGGATCCTAAAGCATATAAAACCCAGACAGATAAAGGGATATGTGGATTACGGCACCCAGGATCCCTACAGTACGGGACTTATATATTCGGCATATTCCCTGGCATACAGGGCCCTCGGAGATGATCTTCTTGTAACACCGGATTTTGAGAACAAGATCTTTAAAGGTGATGTGGAAACAAAAGGAAAAATAAGATTATTCGTACCTGTGACAGCAGTGGTTAGCCTTCTTCTGTCAAAGAAATTCAGGCAGCTTGTACGAGATATCAAGAGTATAAATAACAGGAAAGTTGAGGAATGATTCATGGCTGAGAACAAAAACTTTTTCGGAACAACGGTAGATTCTCTTTTCGGAGGTCTTGGGAGCTTTATCAACACAAAGACAGTTGTGGGAGAGCCTGTTTCCATCAACGGGACCATGATCGTTCCGCTGATCGAAGTTAATTTCGGATCCGCTGCATCCAGCAGCGAAAGATCTGCCAAAAACGGATCTACGGGAGGAGTTTTCGGAAAGATGAAGCCCTGCGCGGTTCTTGTGATAAACGGGAATAATGTAAGAATGGTACCCGTGGATCAGCCTACAGGAGCTGTTGCAAAGATAATAGACATGGTACCCAATGTTCTGGACAGATTCGGAAAGAAAGATCCGGAAGTGGAAGCCAGGGTAAATGAGATCATCAAAGGAGAACAGTAATGAATATCAACTATTTCGATTTTGCCGGAAAGCCATACGAGGCTACTCTTGTCTACAAGGTGGATTCCAAGAGCGAGATCGACAAAGAAGCCTATAAGATCATCAAAGAGCAGGAAAGGATATTTGCCAGAACCGAAACAGAAGGCACCGAGATCTATTTCGAGATCTCGGATAAGATGAGTCTTAAAAAATATCTGACAAGGCCGCTCTCAAGAGGCGAGGTGCTGGGGCTTCTTAAGAATGTGGCACAGGCCGTTAAATATGTGGACGAGTCAGACCTTAAGCAGGAGGATCTTCTTCTTGACGTGGATCTTGTGCTTATAGATCAGGAATCAGGCAATGCAAGTCTTATATATCTCCCTGTTACCGATCACGGACTTAAGATCAAGAGCCTTAGGGCATTTCTTAAGGAGATCATAGTCAATATAATCTACGATGAAAGAGAAGACCTGGATTATGTGGGAAGGATCATCTCCGGACTTAATACAAACAAGGAGATCACAGGAAGTGACCTGCTCGATCTTGTGGAGGGGCTTCGTAATAAAAAGATATCTGAAGTGATCCCGGAGCCAGAGGTTCCCGCATTAAAGGAAGAGGAGAGCGATCAGGATATCCTTTCAGAGGATATTTCTGATGCTGATGCGCCGGAAGATATAAGGGAAGAGGAAAAGGACATCATGCCTGTCCCTTACCTTGTGCGTGATAAATCAGGAGAAAAAGTATATATAGAAAAAGATGAATTTATGATAGGCAAGATCGCCGGCATAGCAGACTGCCTTATAAGCGATAATCCTACGGTGAGCCGTATGCATGCCATCATAAAGAAGGTCAACGGCGTTTATTACGTTTGTGATAATTATTCCACCAATTCCACATTTTTAAACGGAGAGAAGCTGGATCCCGGCAAGGATTACCTTCTGGTGGATAAGGCAAAGATATATTTTGCCAATGACGGTTTTACCTATTATGCAAAATAATATTTGAGGTAACTATGGATAAAAAGATCAATATAGCTTTTGATGTTATGGGAGGGGACCTGGGACCGGCGGAAGCCGTAAGCGGTGCCCTTATGGCAGCAGAAGAGTACGAGGATATAATAATAACCCTGTTCGGACCCGAAGCGGAGCTTATAAAGATCCTGAATGAAAAAGGCTATGAGGGAGACAAGATCAAGATCCTTAACGCAGATGATGTAATAACGAA
Organism: uncultured Eubacteriales bacterium; assembly: GCA_902797845.1. Lineage (GTDB taxonomy): Bacteria > Bacillota > Clostridia > Lachnospirales > Lachnospiraceae > RUG14319. The sequence continues at coordinate 12,106 of CADBUJ010000025.1, forward strand.
TGATGAGTCTCCTACGGAAGCCATCATGAAGAAAAAGGATTCCTCCATGGTAAAGGCTCTCAGGGCAGTAAGAAACGGCGAGGCAGATGCAGTGCTTTCTGCAGGTTCTACAGGAGCGCTTCTTGCAGGAGGAATGGGTATCGTAGGAAGGATACCCGGAGTAAGAAGAAGCCCTCTGGCACCCCTTATCCCGACTCTTACGGGAATGGCTCTTATCATAGACTGCGGAGCGAATGTGGATATAAGACCTGAGGACATGGTGCAGTTTGCCAAAATGGGTACGGTCTATGCCAGGGAATACCTTGGGAAAGAAGCTCCCGTTGTAAAAATGGTAAATATCGGAGCCGAGGAAGAAAAGGGAAACAAGCTTACAAAAGAAGCGTACGGTATGTTAAAGGAATGCGGGGACATAAGTTTCGGAGGCAATCTTGAAAGCAGGGACATTCCTGCCGGAAACTATGATATAGCCGTATGTGATGCTTTTGTGGGAAATGTCATCATCAAGATGTATGAAGGCGTGGCAGATGCCTTTATGAGCATAATAAAAGGCGCCATTTATTCAGGGTTCAAAAGCAAGATCGGAGGAGCGCTTATTAAAAAGCCTCTTAAGGAGGCTCTAAAGGGCTTTAAGACGTCGGATTACGGCGGAGCACCAATGCTCGGACTTAAAGGCCTTGTTGTAAAAGCCCACGGAAATTCCAATGCAAATGCTTTCCGGATAGCTCTTGAACAATGCTACGAATTCGTTAAGAGGGATGTAACAGGTAAAACAGCCCGGGCATTTTCGGAGGATGCCGAGATGAAAGACGATGGAGGAACTGACGGTTCTTCCGTAATTTAATACATTTTCGAAGCCGGCAATTTGCCGGCTTCTAGTGCTTGAAAGGACATGAAAGATTGAAGGACATACATGAGACCGTTTTTGAAGAAAAAATAGGTTATTCCTTTAAAGATAAAGGCCTCCTTACTAAGGCCATGACGCACAGCTCCTATGCCAATGATATGGGGTCATCACGGAGGGAATGCAACGAAAGGCTGGAGTTTCTGGGAGATGCCATACTTGAGGCCGTAGTATCTTACAGGCTGTTCAGATTATTTCCGGAAGATATGGAAGGGACACTGAGCAGAAAAAGGGCGGCACTGGTATGCGAAAGATCCCTTGCCATATGGGCCAGGGAAATAGGAATAGAGGAGCACATACTTTTGGGGAAAAGCCTAAGGTCCTGCGGGGGAGGCGCCAATGATGCGGTTTTATCCGATTGCTTCGAGGCTCTTATAGGGGCCATATTTACAGACGGAGGACAGGAAGCGGCAGGTGATTTTATTTACCGGACGGTGCTGTCCGAGCCGCTGAGGAATCTCGATCTTAAGGATGCCAAAACAGCATTTCAGGAGCTTGTCCAGAAGTATACAAAGGGCAGGATAGAATACAGGGTCGTACAGGAACTGGGACCTGACCATGACAGGACTTTTGTGGTAGAATTAAGCGTTGGCGATAAGACCTTTAAAAGAGGGAAAGGCCACTCCAAACAGGCAGCCGGCCAGGAAGCGGCAAAAGAGTCCTTTAAGGACGCTGAAAACTATTTTAAGGGAACCGTTGAGTAATGTATTTAAAGCAGATAGAGATACAGGGATTCAAATCCTTTGCCAATAAAATGGTCTTTAAATTCGACAGAGGCATTACGGCTGTCGTAGGACCAAACGGAAGCGGAAAAAGTAATATTGCAGATGCCTTGAGATGGGTGCTGGGAGAGCAGAGCGCAAAGCAGCTTAGAAGCACCAAGATGGAGGATGTTATATTCGCGGGAACAGAGACGAGAAAGCCTCTGGGCTTTGCCTATGTTGCCATAACTTTCGACAATTCCGATCACAGACTGGATATAGAGTATGACGAAGTAACTGTGGCGAGAAGAGTCTACAGGTCGGGAGAGAGCGAATATCTTATAAACAATAACGCATGCAGGCTTAAGGATATACAGGAGCTGTTCTTTGACACGGGTATCGGCAAAGAGGGCTATTCCATCATAAGTCAGGGCCAGGTTGAAAGGGTCTTGAGCGGCAAGCCGGAAGAAAGAAGAGAGCTTATTGATGAGGCTGCCGGCATCGTTAAATACAAAAAAAGAAAGGCTATAGCCCTTAAAAATCTGGATACAGAAAGGCAGAATCTAGAAAGGGTCACAGACATCATAAGGGAGCTGGAAAGGCAGGTAGGTCCCTTAAAGCATCAGTCTGAAAAGGCCAGGGAATATCTTTCACTTAAGGAAGAGCTTAAAAAGTATGATATCAACATGTTCCTTTCGGAATATGACAGGATAAACAAACAGCTTTCGGAGATCGAGGAAAAGACCGGGATCGCCGAAGGCGACCTTTCCGATAACAATGAAAAGCTTTCTCAGATCAAACAGGAATATGAGTATATCGAAGAACGCATGCTCAAAATGGATGAATCCATAGAGGAAGTAAGGGAGAGAATAAACAGGACGCTTCTGGACCAGGAAAAGACAGAAGGAAATATCCGGGTGATCAGAGAAAAACTGAGGACCGGAGAAGAAAATGCCAGGACATCCGATAAAATGCTTTCGGAGATAGAGGATGCCGTAAAGAGCAAGGGTCTGGAAATTGAAAGCCTTAATGAAGAAAGAGAAAAGCTGAGCATAAGGCTTAAAAAGCTTTTCGGAGAAAAAGAAAAGCTTGATACAAATAAAAAAGAGACCCAGGAGGGAATAGACGAAAAAGAAAAGGAAAAGGACCTGAAGAACAGCGGGCTTACGGAAAGCCTTGAAGAGGAGGCCAGGCTTAAGGAACAGGCGGGAAGGCTTCTGGCGCTTATAGATCAGACCGGAAAGAGGCAGGCAGAGATAAAGGAAAGCTTTGCCTCCATGAAGGAAAGCGGAGAGCTTGATACAGAGGAGATAAACAGCTACGAAGAAAAGGTCCGGGAATTAAGGGATCTTATAAGCAAGAA
>CADBUJ010000026.1 GCA_902797845.1 uncultured Eubacteriales bacterium
AAATATGCCGGAAAGAAGTCTTTCGTGAACAAACCCGGAAAAAGCGTCCTTATATGTACTAAAATCGTTTTTCTGAATGATATCCATTATATATTCCTGAAGGAAGCCTTCTGATATATCAGGGAAAAAGTCAATAATAACATCAACCGTACGGCCTTCATGAAGAGCTTTAGAGCAATAGCCGCTTAATTGAAATGCAGGAATACCCGATACACCGTAATCCGTAAGCTGCAGTTCTCCCGTATCCGTGCCCTTAAGCTCTTTGTCAACGAAAACAGAGATCTTCCCTCTTGTCCTCACCTTGGCCCAGCTGAGCATGAAAAACTCTCCGGAAGGTCTGCCGCCGTATCTTCTTAAGCATATGGCGCAAAGCGAAGGGAGGGGATCATATATATGATGTCCCATATCAAAAAGCAGACCGTAACCTCCTGAGGTATCCACAGCGGATTTCCCTGCCTTGCCTCCTGCCGCGATTATTACTTTTTTAGCTTCCAGAGGCTTTCCGCTGGTAATTAGATAGAAGCTGTCCCTGTGACGCTCAATCTTATTAACTGATATACCCGGTTCAAAAACTCCGCCGGCTCTTTTTATATGTCCCCATAAAACATCTGTAAAATACTGGGCGCTGCCGTTTGCTGGATAAACGTATCCGTTCTTCTCCTGTGGAATGATCCCCAGGTCCATAAAATAGTCTTCGCATTCACTGTTTCCGAATCTTTCGAGCACGGTCTTTATAAAGTCTGCATCATGACCGTGATAAAGCGCAGGGTCCATTACTCTGTTCGTATAATTGCATTTCCCGTTTCCCGTAGCCCTGAGTTTTTTCCCCGGCACCTTAAGAGCATCTATAAAAACAACAGTTTTATTTCTCTTTAAAGCGCAGATGCCGGCCATCATTCCTGAGGCACCGGCACCGATTATAGCCACATCATATATCATGGTCATTTCCTTTACATAAGATGGAGTTTCTGACAAATACGGACAAGCTTGTTCCCTTTAGGAAGATAGCTCATCTCTTCTTCATCTATGCCTCCGAATAAAACAATAGATACAAAGTAAATTATAATACCCACCAGAATAGCAAGTACCATGGGTATAAGCTCTCTTCTGGTTACAAAATACAGAACTTTGTATATAAAATAGCATATTCCTGCCATTATGAATGATGCCACAAATGGGATTATATATGTTCTTAATATCTCAGACCTGAAACCGATAGTCTTGTACATGGACAACAGATTCAGAGACAGCATGGTAAATGTGAATACAAGATCACCGAAAGCAAGAGCATATATATTCATATCTGCATATGTCAGCATTATCACAAGAAAGATTATATGTATAAAGAGAGCGGCTGCGGAGTTGATAACAGGAGCTCTTAAATTGTTAAGTCCCTGTAGAATAGCCGTGGTTACGGTTGTAAGGGAATAAAGGATTATGGTAACGGATCCGAGCCTCAGAAGATTTATGGCGATCTGAGTATCCTCGCCGAATAAAACATGCATAACAGGTGTTGCAAGGACAAGAAGACCCATAGCGCACGGTATGGCCACAATGGTAGTCAACCTTATGATGGATTCTATCTTGTCTACAATAACGTCCTTATTACCCATAACTACTGCAGCTGTTATCATGGGAATCAATGCTATTGCTATGGAAGACGTCAATCCCATGGGAACATTAAATATAAGCCTGAACTCTCCGCTGTAGATGCCGTAAAGACCGGCAGTAACATCCTTTGAATATCCAATGGACTGGGTTATCCTGGAGAATAATGAAGAATCAATGATACCGCTGATCTGATAGATAGTCGTACTTAATACGATAGGTGCCATCGTTCTTAAGACAGTCGCCATGGCACCGCCTGTGGAATACAGGGCTTTCGTCTTATCCTTTTTAATACGTCTCTCAAAGCTGGGCCTATACAGCTGATATATGATAAATACGAAAATGAATCCGGAAAGAGCGCCCAGACATGTCCCGAGGGTACTTCCTGCGGCTCCGAAGGCCGGACCCTTGGCAATAAGGACGTAAGCTGCGACTATACTTATAAAAGCATTAAATATCTGCTCTATTATCTGTGATACGGCTGTGGGCATCATTGCAGAACGACCCTGGAAGAAGCCTCTGTAAACGCCCATAACACATGATATGAGTATGGTCGGTGCTACTACTCTTAAAGAAGGTACTATGGCCGGCTGCCCGTAAAGGACATCTGCCAGCCAATCTGCACCGAAGAATACCAAAAGTGTAAAAAAAGTACCGACTATAATGGCAAAATACAAAGCTCCCTTAAAAATTCCCTGTGCATTTTTATATTCCCTGTTCGCAAAATGCTTGGAAACAAGAAGAGAAACTGCTGTAGGAATGGCGCTTGCAGAAAGAAGAAGGATCATTGAATAGATCTCGTAGGTAAAACCGTAATAGCCTATACCTACATCGCCTACGATCCTTTTAAGGGGAACTCTGTAGAACAGACCGATTATCCTGACAAATACCTGAGCAAAAGCCAGAATCCCACTGGACACTATAAAATTGTCAGTTCTCTTTTTTCTTCCTGCCATCTATTATTTCCCGGTAACTTTATTTTTAAATTATCATCAATTCCAGGTTATCTGGAAATCTATGGGACAAAGGGCAATATATGTCTTTCCTACATTAATGGAAAGGTCCTCTCCGTCCATAGTATAGAATCTTGTTATATCCTCATCATCAGTCTTTTCCCAGGTGATAGGTATATATTTGCCTTCCGAGAAGTAGAAGCCGTCACCCTTTCCGTATATACCTACTTCCTGATGACCTTTCTCGCTGATGGTCTGATCTGTTACGAATTGTATGATGCCGTTCTTGAATTTAAGCTGCTCGTTGTTCATGGCGTCTATATGGGGCTCGTTATACTGATATTTGTAATAAAGGCCCTCATCGGCATGATACTCCAGTACTGCCTTGGATGAGAAAGGTATCTGAACATTAAGGGCATCCTGTCCTTCGGGAGCCACATCGCCTTCTGTGTTGAATTTGAATCTGCTCTCGTAATCCTCCGGCAGATCTCTTTCTGTATTGATAGTGGCAACACCCTGCTCCAGAAGCTCTCCGCTCGTATAAACATTATGAGGTGCATTTCTGTCAGAGGATCTGTAATAAGCTATGTTATTGTGATTAATAGTAGGGATCCCGTTATTCTGTATCCTGTCTTGTGCGAAAACGGACCATCCGTAATGACAAAAAATAGCATCGTTATCATAAGCCAGATCTATATAATAATGTCTTGCAGATCTGATAGAGCCCATTTTTTCAAGATTTCTTACGTCTTGGATCACTGTAAGGAGTCTTGTAATGCTTCCCTCAACGATAACTTCGTAAAGTATATCAGCCTGAGAAACACCTGACTGGGGAATGGAAGCATAAATATTGTTAGTCATAAGAGCAAAGGGCCTTTTCCTCCCAACCTCTTCGTCAATGATCTCGCCTGTATAAAAGCTTCTCATCTTACCTTCGGGAAGGACCTCGCCGCTTTCAGTTTCTGATTCTGTTTCAGTCTCTGTCTCTGTTTCAGTTTCCGTTTCAGTAACGGATTCTGTTTCGGAAACGGATTCTGTTTCATCATCCCCGCCGCCGCAGGCAGCAAGAGACAGTATCATTGTCAACGAAATGATCAAAGATAACAGCTTTTTCATAACTCTTTACTCCTTATCTCTTGTGATCTTTAAAATATTTAATATATCATCCTGTAAAGAAAGCATTCTTTTTTCCATGACCTCATCCATATGATCGAATCCGCTGAGATGAAGTATGCTGTGAACAAGGAGGAAAGCAAATTCTCTTTTTACAGAATGGTTATATTCCTTCGCCTGAGCTTCTGCTTTATCAAGGCTTATAACAACATCACCAAGTAAAAGCTCTCCTGTGTCAGGATCGAAGCAAAAAATTTTTTCCGGTTTCTCAAGAGGGGTAAAATCCCCTTCCAAAAGATCGCATACGGGGAAGGAAAGCACATCTGTAGCCTGGTCGATACCCCGCTGTTCTTTGTTTATCTTTTTTATAGTTTCGTTATCCGTGATGGTAATATCGATCTGGCATTCGTAAGGACAATCTATTCTGTCGAGTGCTGCTTCTGTTATTTCTTCGCACAGACGATCTATGGAAAAATCCGGTGTCCTGCCGGTTTCATTTATTATATTTAATGTCAATTCTTTGCACTCTTTCTTCTTTGTTCTGCCCTGTGTTCTTTCTTTTCGTATGACTCGTAAGCATCCACTATCTTTGCTACAAGGGGATGTCTTACAACATCTGCCTTGGAAAAATTGCAGGTCGAGATACCTTCTATGGATTTAAGTACATTTAAGGCTATATCAAGCCCGCTTACCTGACCCTTAGGCAGGTCCTTCTGTGTAAGATCGCCGGTAACTATTACCTTGGAGCCAAATCCGACTCTTGTAAGGAACATCTTCATCTGAGCAGGCGTGGTGTTCTGAGCTTCATCAAGAACTATAAAGGCATTATCCAGAGTTCTTCCTCTCATATAAGCAAGGGGCGCTACTTCTATAAGCCCCTTTTCCATATTCTTAAGGAAATGCTCCGCACCCATGATATCGTAAAGAGCATCATAAAGGGGCCGAAGGTAAGGATCTACCTTGCTTTGAAGGTCGCCGGGAAGAAAACCCAGTTTTTCACCTGCTTCTATGGCCGGTCTAGTAAGGATGATCCTGTTAACCTCGTTATTCTTAAATGCTCTTACAGCCATTGCCATGGCAAGATATGTTTTTCCCGTTCCGGCAGGTCCTATGCCGAAAACGATCATATCCTTTCTTATGGCCTCTATGTATTTTTTCTGTCCTATGGTCTTGGGCTTGATGGGCTTTCCGTTTATGGTATGGCATATGATGTCATCGGATAATTCCGCTATAGCCTCTTCCTTATCTTCCATTACCATGGCCAGAGTATAATCCACATTGTGTTCAGTAAGAGTTTCCCCTTTTTTTACAAGACTATAAAGGCAGGAAAAAACTTTTTCTGCCTTTTTGACTGATTCCCCTTCACCGGAGATCCTTATACTGGAATCTCTTGTGATCAAGGTTACTTTAAGGGTCTTCTCGATCTTTTTGATATATTCATCATATCTGCCGAAGATATCCGCATGATATTCGCCGGGTATCTCAATGGCAGTTTCCGTTAAAGCCATGTGCATGTCCTTTTGCATTAGATATTAAGAAGATTATACTCTAAAAAACCTTTAATAACAATCATTTCTGACTCCTCTGAGACCCTTTGGATCATAAAAAAAAGGACCACACAAACAGTGGTCCTAAATCTTTTTATTTGAATTTACGCTTTCTTGCTGCTTCAGATTTCTTTTTGCGTCTTACACTGGGTTTTTCGTAATGCTCTCTCTTACGTATCTCCTGCTGAATACCAGCCTTCTGACAATTTCTCTTGAATCTGCGAAGAGCGCTGTCCAGTGATTCGCCTTCTTTAACAATTACTGTTGACATTCTTTCCTACCCCCCTCCAGTTGTAAATTGTGCTGTTCCAACTGTAGGCAATCGCACCCTGCTATTATATCATAATAAATACATTCGTCAATTGTTTTTCATACTTAATCTATGGTTATCTCATACCATAGATCTTTATATGTATAGCTGAGCCCGGTGCCTTCCGTTATCTTTTCCACTACGCCCTCATATGCGGGATCTATCCTGTTGTAATCCAGATAATCAAACTCTCCTTCGTATTTTGAAGGATTATCCTTTACGTCTGTAACAGGTACTACTCTTATGACATCATCTGTCCAGTCAACGTATGTGGGAAGCACCTTTACCGTATCTATCTTAACTCCGTATTTATCCTTTTCCATGTGGAGTTTAACGATGCAGCCCAGATCTCTGGGGTATTTGTTCTGAAGCTGATACTGCTGTGACGAAAGGAAATTGCCTAAAGAATAAAAGATCAGACAGTTTCTCTCACCTTCGTTTCCGGTCTTATATAACTCCATGGGCTGTATTACATGAGGATGTGAGGAAAAGATGATATCCGCACCGGAATCGCACAGTTTTCTTGCAAGTGACCTCTGTTCCTCTGTAGGATCTCCGGAATACAAAGTACCGTCATGAAGATATACAATAACGCAGTCGATACCCTCGGTCTTTGTTTTTGATATAAGCTGGCAAAGATCGTTTACGGCTGTTGCATCATATCCCTTCAGATAATTTACATATTCCAGGTCTTCCTCGGATCTGTTCTCATCCATCACATTTGTGTATGAAAGAATGGCAAAATTGATACCGTTAATATTTCTTGTTATATATCTCTTATCACCGGTCTCAGATACGGTCCCTGTATGGATCATGCCTTTTTTATCCAGATTATCTATTGTGTTTTTAAGACCGCTTCTGCCCATATCAAGGGCCTGCTCATTAGCCAAAGATAAAATGGTAAATCCGGCTTTTTTAAGGGCATCGGCAAAGGTTTCCGGAATATTAAAAGTCATTGAATCCTTATCACCCGTGTATCCGTTGAATTTTTCCGTAGCGGAAGAATCAGGGCCCGCCATAACACCTTCAAGGTCGCCTATAAGCATATTATTGTCTGAAAGGAACGGGGTTATATAAGAAAAGCTGTTGCTGAAATCAAATCCACCGTCTTTAAGGGCATACTCCAATTGATAATCGTAGACCATAAGATCGCCTACGGCACTTATATTTATGTCTGAGGAATAGTTGGCCTCTATATACCCTTTAAGCATCAATTCAAAGGAGGCTGATTCCACGGTGGTAAGACCTTTTGTCTCTATACCCATGGCCTCCGGAGTGATGCCCCTCGTCCCTTTAGCAAAATTAATGCAAAGGAAATAAAAGATTATAAAAAATGCAACGATACCGGCCACTGTAATAAGCCGTTTTATCTCTCTCATGTATTGTTCCTTTTAACCTTATTTAAGGAGATCCGGAACCATGGCAAAGGCTTCTTCGATCTTGGAAGGATCATTTCCTCCGGCCTGAGCCATATTGGGTCTGCCGCCTCCTTTTCCTCCGACTACGGGAGCAATGGCTTTAATTATGTTGCCTGCATGTACGCCTGCTTTTACGGCATTGTCATTGGCACCTGCCACAAGTTTAAGGCTTCCGTCAGAATTTACGGATGCTATAACGCATACGCCCTTATCCATCTTAGCTTTAACATTATCGGCAAGTTCCATAAGGGCCTTTGTATCAATATCCGAAACCTTAAGAGTAACGTATTCTATATCGCCTGCCTTTTGTATGCTGGAAGAAAGATCACCTGCAGCATCTCCTGCAAGCTTGGATCTCAGCCGGCTGTTTTCATTTTCAAGATCCTTTAATTCTTTCGTGATCTGAAGGGCCTTGTCCTGAAGTCTGTCAGGATCCGTTTTAAGGATAGCTGTAAGAGCTTTTATATTATCTTCCAGTTTGTGATAATAATCCGATACGCCCTTGTCTGATACGGCCTCTATCCTTCTTATACCTGAAGCTATTCCTGATTCCGAAAGGATCTTGAAGGTATGAATAGAACCTGTATTCTTTACATGACAGCCGCCGCAGAACTCCTTGGAGAAATCTCCCATGGAAACGATCCTTACCTTCTCGCCGTACTTCTCGTCAAAGAGGGCCATAGCACCGCTCTTTTTAGCTTCATCCAGGCTCATGATCTCTGTTTTTACGTTAAGATCATTTGATATTGCCTCATTGACCATATCCTCGACCTTACGTATTTCTTCAGGGGTCATAGGTGCAAAATGCGAGAAATCGAATCTTAAGCTGTCGGGACCGACAGAGCTTCCTTTCTGCTGAACATGAGCACCAAGTACCTCTCTGAGAGCTTTTTGAAGAAGATGTGTCGAGCTGTGATTCTTTTCAGTTGCTCTTCTTTTGGCATCATCGATCTTTAAAGATACCTGGTCGCCTGTTTTAAAGCTTCCTTTTTCCACAGTGCCCACGTGGCCTATCTTATCACCCTTTAATTTTATGGTATCTTTTACAAGGAATACATTCTTACCGGATGTTATGCAGCCTGTATCAGCGCATTGTCCTCCGGAGGTAGCATAAAACGGTGTCTTTTCCGTGATGATTGTACCGTTCTCCCCTTCTTTAAGTGAATCGACGATATCCGTATCGGTTGTCATAACCTTGATGACTGAATTATCGGAATCCTTGTCATAGCCTGTAAATTCCGAAGAAAGATTAATATCGATCTCGTCATATACGGTGGCATCTGCGCCCATATAATTCGTTTCCTTGCGGCTTTCTCTTGCCTTTGTCTTCTGGACTTCCATTGCTTTTCCGAAGCCTTCTTCGTCAACTTCAATGCCCTTGCTCTGAAGTATCTCCTTTGTAAGGTCCAGAGGAAATCCGTAAGTGTCGTGAAGCTTAAATGCATCTTCTCCCGAAAGCACCTTTGAGCCTGATGCTGCAAGGCTCTCCGTAAGATCTGAAAGGATCTCCATGCCCTGATCTATAGTCTTATTAAAGCTTTGCTCCTCCTGATCGATGACCTTTAATATAAAGTCCTTCTTGTCCAGAAGCTCGGGATATCCGTCAGAGGACAGCTCTATAACTGTCTCCGAAAGCTCACACATAAATCTTTCCTTGATACCGAGCATACGGCCATGACCTGCAGCACGCCTTAAAAGTCTTCTTAAAACATAACCACGTCCTTCGTTTGAAGGCATGATGCCGTCAGAGATCATAAAAGTAACAGAACGTATATGATCTGTTATAAGCCTTATGGAAATATCATCCTTTTGATCGGCTTTATATTCTTTTCGGGACATTACGCAGACCTTTTCCCTTAAAGCCTTTAATGTGTCCACATCAAAAATGGAATCCACATCCTGGACTACGCTTGCAAGCCTTTCAAGGCCCATTCCCGTATCTATATTCTTGGTCTCCAGAAGATCATAATTACCCTTGCCGTCAGCTTCGAACTGGGTAAATACGATATTCCATATCTCCATATATCTGTCGCAGTCGCAACCTACGGTGCAGTCGGGCTTGCCGCAGCCGTATTTTTCCCCTCTGTCGTAATAGATCTCTGAACAAGGGCCGCAGGGACCGGCTCCATGCTCCCAGAAATTATCTTCCTTACCGAATTTAAATATCCTTTCAGGGGAGATACCTATCTCGTTTTTCCATATATCGTATGCTTCATCATCTTCAAGATATACAGAAGGATAAAGCCTGTCCTCTTCCAGACCAACGACCTTTGTTAAGAACTCCCATGCCCAGGGGATAGCTTCATGCTTGAAATAATCACCGAAGGAAAAGTTGCCGAGCATTTCAAAATATGTTGCATGACGGTCTGTTTTTCCTACGTTTTCTATATCCCCTGTCCTTATACATTTCTGACATGTAGTAACCCTGTTCCTGGGCGGAACTTCCTGCTGGGTAAAATAAGGCTTAAGGGGTGTCATACCTGCGTTTATGAGCAAGATACTGTTGTCATTTTTAGGTACCAGAGAAAAACTGGGAAGCCTTAAATGGCCCTTTCCCTCAAAAAAATTTAGGTACATTTCCCTGAGCTGATTTAAACCGTAATACTTATGCACGAATATAGCCTCCGTTACTTAATCTTTGAATAAATGCCAAAATATTATAGCAAATAACCCTATTAAAGTAAATTATCACCGGGACATGAGATCCTTATTGATACAGTCAAGATAATGGATATAATTACCGTTGACCTTTATTAAATAATCCCTGGAAAGCTCGTCCCTTGTAAAGCTTTTTCTGCCGCCTGTCTTACCTCTGTTCCAGAATTCGACCAGCTTCAGGTAAGGTATATAATAAAACTCGTTGACATTGGTAAACCAGGCTATGATAAAGGAAATACCCTCCTGCTTTTCCATATCTCTCATAAATACCATCTGATGCTCGTGGATATTCTGAAGAGGATATCTGTCATCTGCACATTCTTTGGCATCGAAGCAAATAGGTATCCCTTGTACTGCGCCGATATAGTCTATAGTACTCTTTTTCTCAAAATAAGCTAAAGTGATCCTTGTGTGATCTTCGTTCATCTTTATGGGCGTAATGGGAGTAGGCACTTTTTGTATAAGAGCCAGTCCCTGTTCCCTGTAGCGCTCGTTTGTGATATTGAGCATCTCTTCTAAAGTTGATCCTCTTAAGCCTCTGGAATTCCATGTTCCCATTTTAAATCTCCGAAAATATCAGTAATCATATTTTTAAGTTTGCCGTCCATGGGGCAATAGATTTTTTTGCGGGAAATATCCGGAAGTTCTGATATTTCCCCGAATTCTATCATGCCTGCATGAAGGGCCTGACTGTAAATACCGTATTTCGATTTTAATTCCTTGTTTACTCTTACATCTCCGTATTTACCGTCTCCGGCAACGGGATGTCCTATTGATGCCATGTGAGCTCTTATCTGATGAGACCTGCCTGTAAGGAGCCTGATCTTAAGTAAGGAATACTCTTCTGTACTTGCAACCACTTTATATTCCGTTTCTATATATTTGCTGTTTTCTTTTTCCGTGGATGATATTTCGGCTCTGTTATGAGATGTGTTCTTTTGAAGATAACCCTTTAATGTATCTTCCCCCGTAAGCCTTCCCATCACAAGTGCATAATATATCTTTATGGTGCCGCTGTCTTTTATGGCAGCTGTAAGTCCATGAAGCCCCGTCATATCCTTTCCGAAAAGGATAAGGCCTGTGGTATTTCTGTCAAGCCTGTTGCATACAGAAGGTCTGAAGGTCCTGAGGTCCTCTATGGTTATCTCTCCTTTTTTAACCATATAGGAGATGGCCTCTTCATTTATTGAGATATCTTCCGGTGATGCCTTCTGAGACAGCTTGTTCCTTGATTTATTTATGATAAGGACATGCTTATCCTCATATACTACATCAAGATCGTAAGGTACCGTTTTAAAATCATCTGAACGGAATTTAGCTATCGTCTCTGCGGAAAGCCATAAGGTAATAACATCTCCGTCGCTGACTGCTTCAGCTCCGGTTGCCTTTTTTCCGTTCAGGGTGATGTTCTTTTTCCTCAGCATCTTGTATATAAACCCGTTTCCGGCATTTCCGAGATATCTTTTTATTATCTGATAAAGTCTTTCCCCTTCTTCTGAAGGACCTGCTTTAAGCTCGATCATTAATTTTCCTTTTATGTACGTTTCTTATTGTCTTTTTCTTTTTGGGTGTCTTTATATGATCCCTTTTTGTCTTATCCGGGCTGCTGTTATAATGCTTCTTTGCACCGTATAATCTTTCCGCAAGATCTTCTCTTCCGGCCTTTTTTAAGGCTTCCTTTACTATGGAGATATTGCTTTCGATCTTGTACTGCATCAAAGCCCGCTGGATCTTCTTTTCCTCAGGAGTTTTTGCCACATATATGTGTTCTTTTGTAAAAGGATCCCTTTCCGTATAATACATGCATGTGGACAATGTAGACGGGGTGGGATAAAAATCCTGGACCTGTTCCGGGGTAAAACCTGATTCCACAAGATATTCAAGAAGCTCTATGGCATCATCCACAGTAGACCCGGGATGAGAGGACATCAGGTAAGGGATAACATATTGATCTTTCCCCTCTTCCTTGCAGACCTCCTTATATCTTTTAAGAAATCTTCTGTATACGTCATGTCCGGGTTTTCCCATATATTTAAGGACGTTGTCGGAAACATGCTCAGGAGCCACTTTCAGCTGACCTGAAATGTTTTCCCTTACCAGCTGTCTTAAAAGCTTCTCCTTTTTATCAAGCAAAAGATAATCGAATCTGATACCGGATCTTACAAATACCTTTTTTATGCCCGGTATGTTTCCCAGTTCCTTAAGAAGATCTGCGTATTCGTCCTGATCTCTATCAAGACTTTCGCATGGTTTTGGGAAAAGGCATCTCTTATCTTTACATGTTCCGTTTTTAAGCTGCTTTCTACAGGACGGATGTCTGAAATTTGCGGTAGGTCCGCCTACATCATGGATATAACCCTTAAATGCTTTATCTTTAAGGAAGCCTTCGGCTTCGCGTATGACAGAATCCTTACTCCTTGCTCTTATGATCCTTCCCTGATGAAATGTAAGAGCACAAAAATTACAGGATCCGAAGCATCCTCTCTGGCTTGTGATCGAGAATCTGACTTCATCGAATGCGCTGATATGCCCCATTTTTTTGCCAAGGGGATGCTCATCCCTCATATACGGCAGCGCATAAACCTCATCCATCTCCTTTTCCGTAAGGGGAAGTGACGGAGGATTTGATATTATAAATTCCTTCTTCCCATGGGGCTGAACAAGCCTTTTGGCAGTATACGGATCACTGTTGTTATACTGTGCCATAAATGCTTCTTCGTATTTGGTCTTATCCTCTGAAACACTTTTAAAATCAGGTATCGTAAGGATATCAGATCCTTCAGGACATATTCTGCTCTTATAGACAATACCTCGTATAAACGGCAGTTTCTCAGGCAATGTACCGTCTCTTAAGGCTTCAGCCAGTTCAGTTATGCTACGTTCCCCCATACCGTAGGATATAATATCAGCCCCGGAATCGATCAATATGGATCTTTTGACAGTATCGGACCAATAATCATAATGGGCAAATCTCCGAAGGCTTGCCTCTATACCTCCCATTATTATCGGTACATCCGGGAAAAGCCTTCTTACCATGCTTCCGTAAACTATACATGCTCTGTCCGGCCTTCTGCCTATCTCTCCGCCCGGTGTATAGGCATCACTCCTGCGCTTCCGTTTATTTACAGTATAATGGTTAACCATGGAATCCATATTTCCGGAGCTTATTAAAAACCCCAGCTTAGGCCTTCCGAGGATCTTTACGGAAGAATCGTCTCTCCAATTTGGCTGAGGTATCAAGCCTACTTTAAATCCTTTTGATTCCAGTACGCGGCTTATGATAGCCGTACCGAAAGAAGGATGATCCACATATCCGTCTCCTGTAATATATACGAAGTCACACTCAGACCATCCTCTTTTTTTCATATCTTCAGGTGTAACAGGCAAAAAATCTCTCATGCTATTCTCCAGCCTGCAGGATACTTATTCTTCAGCATGCCGTTATGCACCTTCCCCCATCCGAGAGGATGATCTTCAAGACAAATGAGCACATAACCATTTATGTCCGTCTCCGGAATATCAACGGTTTCACCCTTGAGATATCTTATTACTCTTTCATCGTTTATGCTGAAGGAAATCTTGTGGCTTATCTCGCTTGCATAAAGACCCATGGCAAAGCTCTCCGATGGTTCAAACCTTTTATTCTTTATCTCTCCGAGATACCATCCGTTTTTAAGCACCCGAAGTCCTTTTAAAAGATCATCATCCATGACCTTTTTACTTATATGATCTTTCCTGAGTGAAAGATCTTTTATCTTAGTTATGATGCACTTTTCTGCACAGAAATCTTCGAAAACGGTACACTTATCGCTGCCTGATACATTCTTCTTTATTTCTTCTCTTTCTGTCCCTGTCTTTTTTAAAAGAGCGGCAAAATGTCCTTCGCCCCTTACCTTGTGAGGCCAGAGCCTAAATGTCTTTATTATTGACATTTCAGGCATGGTTCTTATAAGAAAGTCTATAGTCTCTTCGTTTTCAAGTCTTGAAAAAGTGCACGTGGAATACACCATCGTACCGCCAGGCTTAAGCATCCTTGCTGCGCTAAGTATGATAGGTCTTTGAAGCTTATTGTAGTATTCCGGGCCGAAATCCTTATAATATTCCACCATGGACGGCTTCTTATGGAACATGCCCTGTCCTGAGCATGGAGCATCTACAAGTATTTTATCAAAGTATTCAGGAAAATAAGTTTCCAGTTTCTCCGGCATCTCACATGTTATGATGCTGTTCCTTATCCCGCTTATCTCTATATTCTTAACAAGAGCCCGCGCTCTCGAGGGACTTACATCATTAGATACAAGAAGACCTTCTCCCTTTAAATATGCTCCAAGAGCCGTGCTTTTCCCTCCGGGAGCGGCGCATAGATCAAGAACCTTGTCTCCCGGATCCGGAGCAAGAAGAGCTGCCGGTGCCATTGCGGACGGCTCCTGTATATAATAAAGCCCTGCATAATAATAAGGACTTTGAGATGCCTTTATATCATCAGTAAGGTAAAGGCCGTTTTCGCACCATGGAACATCTCTCAGATCCTTATTAAGAAGTTCCCTTAAAGAAGCTCTGTCCGTTTTCAGGGTATTTGCTCTTATGCCTGATGAAACAGGCATGTCGTAGCTCTTAAGAAAATCTTCGTATTCGGTTTTTAAGATATCTTTTATCTCTTTAAGAAAATCTTCAGGGAAATCCAATTATTGTTCCTCTATTCCTTCATCGTTGATAAGCTCGTCACCCTGGGCCGCACTTGTTGCAAGTTGATCACATCTTTCGTTGTTCTCGTTGCCGTCATGACCTTTGACCCATACAAATTCCACATTATGATCTTCCATGGAGGAAAGAAGCCTCTCCCAGAGATCCGTATTCTTAACTGGAGAACGGTCTTTCTTTCTCCATCCGTTAACTTTCCAGTAATCGATCCATTTTTTATTGAAAGCATCCACTAGATATTTGGAATCAGAATACAGAGTGACATCGCATGGTCTTAACAGTGCTTCAAGTCCGGCTATGGCAGCCATAAGCTCCATACGATTATTTGTAGTTTTTACATAACCGCAGGACAGCTCCCTTCTGTGGACCTGTCCCTTTGTATCGGTGTATTCAAGTATAGTTCCGTAGCCTCCGGGTCCGTCAGGATTCCCCTTTGCGGCTCCGTCAGTATATATAGTTACCTTCATAGGATCAGGATGGTCTCCCCCCTTGCTTGCTTCCCATTTTCCTGCCGATCTCCATAAGGGTATCGACATCTTCGTCGGAAAATAATCTTTCCTTTCCTATCACATATCTGGTAAGCATTATCTCTCTCGCATAAAACTCCAGAGCCTCAAGCTTCATATATGCCTTTAAAATATCCTCGCCCCATGTAAGAACACCGTGGTTTCCGAGAAGAAGTGCATTGTTGTCTTTTATATATGGAATGATTGACATGGCAAGATCTTCTGTTCCGGGCATCGCAAATTCCGTGCAGGGTACGATACCGAATTGGAGGATACCTTCAGCAACGTTCCTTGCATCCAGGGGAAGACCCGCACATGCAAATGCTGTTCCGTAGGGTGAATGAGCATGGACAACACCTCTTACGGTATCATCTGTCTCATAGCATTTTATATGCATCATAGTCTCGCTGGAGGATTTTCCTTTGCCAAAAAGCTTGTTTCCCTTAAAATCCACTTTGACAAAAGAATCTTTATCCATATGTCCTTTACTGATGCCGCTCATAGTGATCCAGAGCTTGTCATCATCAACTCTTATGGAAAGATTGCCGTCACTTCCTGCAACGAAACCCCGTTCATACATTCGCTGACCCGTTAATATTAACTTTTCTATGGCCTCGTCATCAGTCAGATATTTTTTCTCCATGGGTATACTCCGTCATATATATCATATTACAAAAATCCGGCCAGGTATGATACCCGGCCGGTAAAAAAACATATCAGAACTTGCCTTCTCTTGCAGCCTCTTCTACTGCAACAGCAGTTGCAACAGTAGCGCCTACCATAGGGTTATTTCCCATACCTATCAGGCCCATCATCTCCACATGAGCAGGAACAGATGAGGAACCGGCAAACTGAGCATCAGAATGCATACGTCCCATAGTATCTGTCATTCCGTATGAAGCCGGACCGGCTGCCATGTTGTCAGGATGCAGAGTCCTTCCGGTGCCTCCTCCCGATGCTACAGAAAAGTATTTCTTTCCGGCTTCCGTCCTTTCCTTCTTGTATGTTCCTGCAACAGGATGCTGGAATCTCGTAGGATTAGTGGAATTTCCGGTTATGGACACATCCACATTCTCCTTCCACATTATGGCAACGCCTTCCTGAACATCATTTGCGCCGTAGCAGTTAACAAGAGCTCTGGGGCCGTTGCTGTAGGCCTTTCTGTATACTTCCTTAACCTCTCCTGTATGATAATCAAATTCTGTCTCAACAAATGTGAAACCGTTGATCCTTGCGATTATAAGAGCTGCATCCTTGCCAAGTCCGTTTAAGATGACTCTCAGAGGCTTCTGTCTTACAAGATTAGCCTTTGTTGCTATACCTATCGCACCTTCTGCAGCAGCAAAGGATTCGTGGCCGGCGAGGAATGCGAAGCATTCCGTATCTTCCTCAAGAAGCATCTTACCAAGGTTACCGTGGCCAAGGCCAACCTTTCTTCTGTCAGCTACAGAGCCGGGTATACAGAAGGACTGAAGACCTTCTCCGATAGCTGCGGCTGCTTCAGAAGCTTTCCTGCATCCTTTTTTGATGGCGATAGCTGCTCCCACTGTATATGCCCATTTAGCATTTTCAAAGCATATAGGCTGGATACCTTCCACAAGATGATATACATCAAGCCCTGCTTTTTCAGTTATATCCTTACATTCTTCAATCGAACCGATACCGTATTCTGAAAGAACCTCCAGTATCTGTTTCTCTCTTCTGTCATAGCTTTCAAATAATGCCATATTCCACCGACCTTTCCGGATCACTCACGTCTGGGATCCACAATCTTTACAGCGTCATCGATCCTTCCGTACTTGCCGGAGGCCTTTTGGAAAGCTGTATTTGCATCATCGCCTGCTTTAATGAAATCCATCATTTTGCCGAAGTTAACAAAGGTATAACCTATTATCTCGTTATCTTCGTCAAGAGCTATACCTGTTATATATCCGTCTGTCATTTCCAGATATCTGGGACCTTTTTCCAATGTGGAATAAAGAGTTCCTATCTGGCTTCTCATACCCTTTCCGAGATCCTCAAGACCTGCTCCGATAACAAGTCCGTTTTCCGAAAAAGCACTCTGACTGCGGCCGTAAACTATCTGCAGGAACAATTCCCGCATGGCTGTATTGATGGCATCGCATACAAGGTCTGTATTAAGAGCTTCCAGGATAGTTTTTCCGGGAAGGATCTCAGCTGCCATAGCTGCAGACTGAGTCATGCCGGAGCATCCTATGGTTTCGATCAGTGCTTCCTGAATGATACCGTTCTTTACGTTAAGAGTAAGCTTGCATGCACCCTGCTGAGGCGCACACCATCCTACACCGTGAGTAAAGCCGTTTACATCCCCAACCTCTTTGACTTTTGTAAAACTACCTTCCTGAGGTATAGGAGCAGCACCATGACAAGCCCCTTGAGCTACAGGGCACATTAAGTCGACTTCCTTTGAATAGATCATTTTATTACTCCCTTTCCCTAAATTGTTTTTATTTTAACATACTATATCTGTTCTTTGTATATTTCTTTTTTTACTATTATTCCGCCTGTTTTATATATGGAATCCTCTGGCACATATCCTCTTACACATGATACAGGATATATATTTGAGTTCCTGCCGATCACAACACCGGGATTAAGTACAGAGTTGCAGCCTACATCACTTTTATCTCCCATAAAGGCTCCAACCTTTCTTCTGCCTGTCTCAATGTTCTTAAAGCCCACACGTATGACTACATCCTTATTATCTGCCTTTACATTGCTTGTGATGGCTCCTGCTCCCAGATGGCTCTTATATCCCAGGATGGAATCTCCCACATAATTATAATGCGGCACCTGAACATTATTGAAAAGTATAACATTTTTAAGCTCTGTTGAATTGCCTACAACGCAGTTCTTGCCTATATAAGCATTTCCTCTTATGAAAGCTCCGGGTCTTACTTCTGTCCCCTCTTCTATTATGCACGGGCCTTTTATAACTGCGCTCTCTGCCACAGACACGCTTTTATGTATCCATACATTTTCTTCTGGCAAATTGTATTCATCCATACTTAAGGAGCTTCCCTTTTTAAGTATATAATCACCTATAAGAGGAAGTATCTCAAAAGGATACGTATGACCTGAAAAAATATCTGCGGCTTGTGTTTCGGAAAGATCATAAAGTTTTTGTATTGTTATCTCTTCTATCATAATATTATCTCCTACATCATAGGGGCGATTATACGGAAAACAGAGCTGACAAGTCCCCACCAGAATCCGTTTCTGAAGTCTTTATCAACTGCTTCGGAAATCTGTACTGTCTCAAGAAAATCCTTTTTAACATCCTGTACGGTCATGGTGTTCATCAGAAGAACTCCGTTTTCAAAATGAAGATAAAGACTTCTGAAATCCATATTTATAGAGCCTACTGTAGCTATCCTGTCATCTGATACAAAACATTTGGAGTGGACAAAGCCAGGTTTATACAGATAAAGCTTTACTCCTGCCTCCAGAAGATCCTGGAAATAGGATTTTGTAACGGCGTAAACTATCTTTTTGTCAGGTATACCCGGCAGCACGATCCTTACATCCACGCCTCTTTTTGCGGCATTTCTCAATGATTCGATACAATCGTGATCAATGATCAGATACGGAGTAAATATATAAACGTAATCAAGAGCGCTTTGGATGATATTTAGATATACATTTTCCCCTACAGGCTCATCATCCATGGGAGAGTCATGATACGGCTGAATATATCCGCCTCCGTCGAATATGGTCTTGCTTTCTGTAGGCCTGTGATCTTTGATATTTGTAATCTTATTCTCCGTATTGCCGTTCCACATTGTGATAAAGGTAAGAGTCATGGACCACACTGCTTCGCCTCTTATGCGTACGCAGCCGTCTTTCCAATATCCGAAGGGAGCTATGGCATTTATATATTCATCAGCCAGATTAATGCCGCCTGTAAATGCAGTATGTCCATCTATGATAAAAAATTTCCTGTGGTCTCTGTTATTCTGGATGACCGAAAATAAAGGATAAAACCTGTTGAAGCAAATAGTCTTTATTCCTATTTCATTAAGCTTCTTATAATAATTCCTGGGAATATGCTTTATTGATCCGAAATCATCATAAATAAGGCGAACATCCACACCTTCCTTTATCTTATCCTTAAGTATGGAAAGAACAGTCTGCCACATCACACCTTCGCTTATTATAAAAAACTCTATAAAAACGAATTTCTTGGCGTTTTTAAGCTCAGCTATCATATCCTCAAAGCAGGCTTCACCGGAGGAATAATATTTACTGTCGGAATCGGAATAAACGGCATTTGATGTGGTATTTCTGATATATCTTGACAATCCTCCCGCATGAGGATCTCTTTTTTCCAGCTGATAAAATACATTCATATCCTGGACTCTTAGAGGATCCGTAATTGCCGCCTGGGCATTTATCCTTTTACGCATGCCGCGCATAGGCCTTTTATTGGCAAGAAATATATAAAACATGGCACCCAGAAAAGGAAACAGCAGGACAAAAAGAAGCCAGGCTATCTTATATGAGGGATTATCATATTTATTTATAATGAATAATGCTATCAAAAAGCTTAGAACAGTGCTTATAACAGATATTATCTGAAATGAATCTGCAAGCATGGTAAGTGTGATGATGATCCATGCCAGCTGGATAGCTATTATCAAGAGCACCGGGAACATACGTCCCGTAATAAAGCCCAAAAACTTCTTCATGGCTTCTCCTGTTACTAAAAGCGTATATCCCAAAAGATATACGCTTTATTGATCAATCAACGCTGTAATTAGGCGCCTCCTTGGTTATCTGAATATCATGAGGATGACTTTCCTTAAGAGATGCGGCCGAGATCTTTATAAATCTGCCGTTTTCTTTAAGCTCTTCTATATTTGCCGCTCCACAGTATCCCATACCGGCCCTTAAGCCGCCTACAAACTGGAAGATGGTGTCCTCCACATATCCCTTATATGCAACACGCCCTTCCACTCCTTCGGGAACAAGCTTTCTGGCTCCTTCCTGGAAGTATCTGTCGGAACTGCCGTTCTCCATTGCAGAAATGGATCCCATTCCTCTGTAAACTTTGAATTTACGTCCCTGATAAAGTTCGAAGCTTCCGGGGCTTTCATCGCAGCCTGCAAAGATAGAGCCCATCATACAGGCATTGGCACCGGCTGCTATGGATTTTACGATGTCACCCGAGTACTTGATTCCACCGTCAGCTATAATGGGTATTCCGTATTCCTTTGCTACGGCATAGGAATCCATAACGGCTGTTACCTGAGGAACGCCGATACCGGCGACAACTCTTGTAGTACATATGGAACCGGGTCCTATACCTATCTTAACGGCATCAGCTCCAGCGTCTATAAGAGCCCTTGTTGCCTCTCCTGTGGCAACGTTTCCAGCTATTACCTGAAGATCAGGATATTTTTTCTTGACTCTTTTTACTGCCTTTATAACATTTTCTGAATGGCCGTGGGCCGTATCTATAACTATAACATCGACTTTAGCCTCCACCAGAGCCTTGATTCTGGCCATCATGTTGGTTGTGATCCCCACACCGGCTCCACACAGCAGCCTTCCCTGATCATCTTTTGCAGAAAAAGGATATTTGATCTGCTTTTCGATATCCTTTATGGTGATCAGGCCCTTCAGATTATTTTTACTGTCAACAATGGGAAGTTTTTCT
Organism: uncultured Eubacteriales bacterium; assembly: GCA_902797845.1. GTDB lineage: Bacteria > Bacillota > Clostridia > Lachnospirales > Lachnospiraceae > RUG14319. The sequence continues at coordinate 20,495 of CADBUJ010000026.1, forward strand.
TTACGTGCCTTACCTAAGATCTTCTTTGCTTCCTCCAGAGTAACCCCTTCCGGAGCTGTGATAAGATTTTCTGAAGTCATGCATTCGCTTATCTTTTTAGAATAATCGGTTTCGAATTTCAGATCTCTGTTTGTTATGATGCCGACCAGCTTACCTTTTTTTGTAATGGGAACGCCGGAGATCCTGAATTTTGCCATAAGGTCGTCTGCATCCTGAAGAGTATGATCAGGTGACAGAGAAAAAGGATCTGTTATTACTCCGTTCTCCGAACGTTTTACTTTGTCGACTTCTTCTGCCTGTTTTTCAATGGACATGTTCTTATGTATGATGCCTATACCGCCCTGTCTGGCCATGGCGATAGCCATACGATGCTCTGTAACGGTGTCCATACTGGCGCTCATTATAGGGATATTGAGCTTTATCTTTTTTGTAAGCCACGTGCTTACGTCTACAAGATTCGGCGTTACCTGAGAATAGGCCGGAACCAGAAGAACGTCATCAAATGTGATACCTTCACCGATTATTTTTCCCATTGTTCTCCTCCTTATCATTATTAGGAAAATATTTTAACAAAGGGCCATTTCTATGTCAATTTAAGATGCGGTCTGCTTTTATATTTGTGTAAGAAAAAAGGCACCCTTAAGGGTGCCCAAGCTGATGACGAGAATCGAACTCGTGACCTCCTCACTACCAATGAGGTGCGCTACCGACTGTGCCACATCAGCTGACCTAAAGTAATATACCAGTAATCTATTATTATGTCAAACAAAAAGACCGAAGGAAGATAAATCTGTTATCGTTCTTTCGGTCTTATTATTTAGAATCTGTTATAAAAAGTATGGTCTCCCAGAACTTTGTAATCAGGATACTTGTATATATCAACTGATGTAGCGTAGAACATGTAATTTCCGAGAGTATTTATTCCTGAAACAGCCTGCCTTGCAGCCTCCAGACAGCTTTCCGGAGGTCCCTGCTTTTTAACCTCGTTAAGCCAGTAATCATTCTCCGGTCTGAACTGCCCCGGCTGATAAAGAACATCTGTTATTGTTGAAGGGAATCTGTCTGAGTTTACCCTGTTTACTACTACGTTTGCCACGGCCCTCTGACCTTCAAGACCTTGATTTCCGGCTTCGCAATAGAGAAGACATGCAAGAACATATATCTCATCTTCCGTAGCTGAACATCCGCCTGTAGTTGCCGCAGATGTTACTTCGCTGGCTGCCTGTTCTTCTTTTGCAGATGTCTCGGAAACAGGTGTTGCATCTGCTGACGGAGATTGCGTTGCGTTTTCATTTTTGATCTCAACTGTCTTTACTGCTTCTGCAACCGGACAATTACTTATGCCGATGCTTCTTATTACAGAAGGAGAATCTTCGAAATTAACAAAAGAGTTATTTATATAGCCTGTAATATCCCCTGAAGTTACCTTTGTCCAGATGTCTCCTTTTTCAAGTACTGTTGCCACAGATCCCGGTCTGAGAATGCCTACGACTGATGTAGATGCATCTCCATTCTCTCTTATATTAAGGTAAGGCTTAACATAAGAAATGACCATGTCGGATGCTTCATCTGTGATCTCCGCTTCCTGATCGGATACTGTCGCAGTTGATTCCTCTGATACGGAATCCGCCTCGGTTGAAAGAAGCTGCTTAAGGCCATTGGCAAGAGGCTCGGAAATATCTTCTGCCTCCTTTATATTCTTTTCAACCTTTGTTGAAGTTATGGCGTAGCTTTCCTCGTTGATAGTTGCTGCAGGCTTATTTACCTTGATATAAGAAGGAGCCGCAGTTCCGTTATTAAATTGTTCTTCCTCTGTTTCAACGGCATATGTGGCAATATTAAGTCCGACAAAAGATACTCCCGACAGAAATGCCGTAGCCATTACAAGAGCAAATATTTTCTTTAACATAAAAAGTCACCTCTTTGCAAAATTCAGAACAAATTTTGCGCAGTGACTTATTCTAACAAAATGATTTTCCAATTGTCAAATTTATAAAAAAGGTTATTTTTTTATGATAATCAGATAATTAAACCATTAATATCCAAGTATATTTTTAATTTTTTTGTTAAAAATGACGGTAATCTTTGTGATTTTTGGGAAATGCATTCAAATACGATTAATTTTTACAAAAATTCAAGGTTTTATGCACCATTTTCCATGCAATTATGGTTCTTCTGTCAATTCTATCTGTGAATTATCCTCAAATACGGCATCAAGAGCACTGCTTAAGGTTTTATCCTGAAACAGTGTGTCGGCGGTATAAAGAAAAAGGATATCAGTTATGTTTTTAGTGGTTATTATTGTATCCACATTTCCGTAATAATACCTTGGATCTATTATTATTATCTCTTCATAGTAAGGTATCAGGAATTGTACAAAGCAATTGGCATAAGAGTCTTTGAATATCAAAAGGCGGTCTTCATTATTTGCCGTTGTCTTAATGTCTATCTGAGGATAGTTTCCTCCTAAGAATACCTGGTATTTATCGTTTTCATTAAGACGGTCGGAAACATATAAACTTGAAGTCTCTATGCCGTCATCTGTATAAAGTACGTAATAGTTGGTATTTTCTTTGTAATCGTATATCTCAACAGTATCTGATCTTCTGAAATCTCCCGTTTTTGCGGACAGCGTTCCGTTAAAGCTCTTTGTAACAGGATAGCTTTCATATTCGCAAACATCGATCATGGCATCTTCCGCAAAGGCGAGAAATGCCTGAAATGCCCCATAGCTTGTCCAATGATGATCGGTCTTATAGAAGATATACTCATCCTTTTTAGCAGCAAGTGCCTCTGTCATATCTACCTTCATGATATTGTCATCTATGGCAGAGTAAAAAGACCTGATCTCTGATTCCTGGTCTCTGACATCTGCATTTGCAGGAAGTCTGTCTCTTAAGATAGATGCAGCATCTGCTACCACACCTATATAAAGCTCCAGATCTTTATACTTTTCGCTGAAGGCGTTAAGTGATGCTGCAGTTTTCTGCACTGCATCAAGATCCGGAGCAGAAGGCTTCTGGAGAAGATATCCGCCCTTTCCTATATAAACATCATTGAATTCCCTTTTCCCGAAAAGATATTCAACTCTGAAAGTCAGCTTTTTGAAGAAATCTCTTAAAACGAACTGGTCTGAGTAATATGTGCTCCAATCCTCAAAATACTTACCGTTGTTAAGACCTTCAGCCGTAATACTAGGCCTTGATGCCAGATTTCTGTTCTCGATAGGAGAAAAGCTTCTTGTAGGTACTATGATGTTAACTATCATAAATACCAGGAGAAAGATAATGAAAGCTCTTCCCAGTCTGCTGTAATAATACTTCTTTCTGTATTTAGTTTTTCTGTCCTGACTGACTTCTTTATTTAACTTTTTCAAAATCCGACCTCTTAAAACTGAAAATACAGAAATGTCTGGAATGTTGAACTGACTATCTCAGCAACACATACTACCAATAATATGATCTTGACAGCGATAGACGCAACAGACCATACCTTGCCCTTACCATACGAAAACTTCTTATCTATATTATCAACTATATTCGTTGAACAGATGATCGCTATTATCAGCAATACAAAATATTGAAGGAATACGAAAAGAGTTTCCTTATTAGTAAACCCCTGTGATGAATAAAACAGATTTCCCATGTGAGAAAACGCACTTCCCAGGCTGTCTCTGAAGAAAAAGATCCAGCCTGTAAACACCACAAGATTTGTACATATAATCTTTATCACCTTATGAAGTCTGTCATAAAAATCTTTAATAAGAAATCTGTATATAAGTATAAAAGCAAGATGCCATAGGCCCCATGCTGCAAATTTCAGGGAATTGCCATGCCAGATACCTGTAAGGATCCACACGATTGCAAGATTCCTTATTTGTACTGTGGTGCCCTTTCTATTTCCTCCCAAGGGTATATAAACATATTCTCTGAACCAATCTCCCAGCGAAATATGCCATTTCCTCCAGAACTCCTGGATATTAATCGAGAGATAAGGATGATCAAAGTTCTTATCGAACTTATATCCGAACATGCTGGCCGTTCCGATTGCCATATGACTGTAACCGGAAAAATCAAAATAAAGCTGCAGGGAGTAATAGATCATTGCAAGCCATGCCCCGGATACTGTAAGACTGCCTGATCCCATCATTGCACTATATGCTTCTCCCAGCCTGTCGGCAATAAGTACCTTTTTAAAGAGTCCTATTATAATATAGTAGGCACCTCTTTCAATACCCAGACGCGAGACCTTGGCATTATGTATCTGATCCTTAAAATCCTTGAATTTAACTATGGGTCCCGATGTAACTTTCGGGAAAAAAGTGATGTAAAGAACCGAATCCAGAGGATTTGATGAAGGTCTTATGCCGCTCAGATAAATATCACACAGATATGATATTTCAGAGAAGGTATAAAAAGATATGCCCACAGGCATTTTATCAAAGAAATATTTGTAAAGAGCGAGGATAAGAACGTTTCCTGCCACGCCTATGATGAAAGAGACCTTGCCGTAAAGGGCGTTTCCTTCATCTATGTTTTTAATCACGGATATACCTGCAAGATATGTAAAAAGTGTACACAAAAGCAGGAGCCAAAGATTACGAAGGCCCCCCCATGAATAAAAAACAAGACTTATTATAAGCAATACTGCATATCTAAATCTTTGCGGTATGAAATAATATAGCAAAAAAGCTATCGGTAAAAAAACAAAGATGAACTGCAGGTCAGTAAAGCTCATTTCCTCACCCAATCAATAGTTGTTATCAAAGGCCTCTTTTATCAGTTCATTATCATCTCCCACTGATAAAAGAGCATAATTTCCTTTTGTTATTATAAGAGCACTGTTAAGCATTTCCGTCTGCTCTGCGCCATATCCTTCAAAACTGTTCAGCTGGCTTTCCAATCTTCCCATGATGGCTTCATAGACTGTATCCATCTGTTCTCTGTCTTTCAGCTTAACAAGAAGAAGCTCCTCTGCTCCCATGGCAGAACTCGGCACCTTAAGCAGTACCCCTTCATAATCACTTTCGTTCAGGCCATAGAGTCTCTTTAAGGTCTGTGCTCCGGCATCATCAAGCTGTTCGTTGTTTATGACAGGTTCCAGAGCTTTTTTCATGTCGTCAAAGGATGTTGTGCTGTCAGCAGCCTTCCTGCCGGAAAAAAGCAGATAGATTATTATAAAAGCGATAACAAGTATCTCCCCGAACATGGCAAAATGGGGAATTGATCTTTTATTGCTGCTCATTTCCGCTTATCTCCTCGTATTTTTTTGCTTCCTGCTCTGATGCCTGATGTCTGTAGATAGTACTGATGATGTTTTTTGCCCATACTTCATAGAAGTCCTTGGACTGATGGACACCGTCTGCATAATACAGATGCTCATACTCATCTGCTATCTTGTCGTTGTCTATATATACGAATCCGTTTTCTTCGCACATTGCCTTAAGAGCCTCGTTGAATTCAGGGACTCTGGCTGCATTCTGATTTCTTGCGATTCCGGCTTCCGTGCATTTCATAATGGAGCTTATGTAAATGGAAGTATCCGGAAGCGCTTCCTCCAGAGAGCTTATAACATCTCTGTATTTGGTAGTAAAATCCTCCGGTTCCGCATATGTACCGTTCCATATGTCATTTATACCGTATGAAAGGATAAGTATCGTAGGATTAAAGACGCGTATCCTGTCAAGCTCAGGCAGAATGGAACTGAGGGAATCACCGTTATGGGCGATCACCTGATTATCCGTAAGGAAACCGTAAATGGAAAAACCGCTTGCTCTGGAATCACCCATGACCATAACACCGTCAAAAAGCGTCCAAACATTTATCTCGTCATTTTCCACCTGCTTAAGCTTCTGCTCCAGCTGAGCCATCAGCCTTTCATGTATCTGTGCCTGGATATCTGCCTTAACGGTATCCGGCTCAATGGATTCCCGAGATTCGATTATGGCGATGCCGCTCTCCGTCTGGATCGCATTATTACGTTTATTTACAAAGTTTACAATAAGCATGATGGCGGCAACTACGGCAGCCACCACCAATACTATAAAACCAATATTTCTAAGGTCCGGTTTTCTTTCTTTCAAGAAGATTTCCTCCGTATTTACTCCAGGTAAAACTGAGCATATTTATTATAGATAGTCTTTGCTTTTTCAACTCTTCCCGGAAGACTTAATGCCATGTTGGAAGGAATCTCGTATTTTTCGAGAAATGCCTTTGTTGCCGCATCAACGCTTGTAGCTTTCTTGAGAGCGGAAAGCAGATCAGCGTAATTACTTGCTTTCAGGGTATCATAAAGGTGCTCCAGCTGAAGATACATATTTCCTATAGATCTGCCGTCAGCTTTTTTAAATGCATAAAGGGCAGCCTTCCTTGTATGATATGTCCACTGGCAAAGGCCGTATCCGGCAGCATCGTATCTAAAAGCATCTGCTCCTTCATAAACAGTTTCGTTGCCTTCGCTGTCAGTTTTAGTATAGGTATATGTTCCGGCGTCAACCTCTTTTGTATATTGAGCACTGGTATAGCCGTAAAGCCTCTGATACTTAACTTCCATGATAGTAGGCTCCAGACTGCTCTCCTGCATCATATTTCCCATAATGCCGGCTACGCCGTATACATTTCCTATCTTTGAGTAAAGGAAATTGAATATTGCAAAATCGTTATTTGTATAGCTTACATCAAGAACTCTGCTTATACCTTTTTTATTGACTACTTTTTTAAATTCAGCTGAAGACAGGAAGCTATATAACGTATTATTCCTTGATCTTCCGGCATTCAGCTGAGATACTTTACCGTTTACGACGGCAGCTGATTCGGGGTTTCTTCCGAGAAGCGCCTGATAAAGCAGTGTTACATATCTGCTGTTTGAATATTTCTTTGAAGCAAATTCCGAACTGTTGACTATTTCATATACAACAGATGCTGCATCCAGACCTCTGCCCATCCTTTTTACAAATGGTGCTCTTTCTGAATACTTCGGTTCTCTGCCTAAAAGCTTTGTATAGAGTTCATTTACATAGTCAGCATATTCCGGGTATAGCTTATCGTAATCTGCAGTATCATAGCTTCCGGGAACAATGCCTATTATTGCGGCTTTTTTCTTGAATTCCGCTGAATTGATAAACGTTCCGACTACATAATCAAGTCCCATTTCATCTATCCTTCTTGCCTTTGAAGATACTTCGCTGGAGGAAGGATTCCTCTGAAGGATACCTTTATAAAGAGCTCTTGCTATCTCTGTATCACTTAAGCCCAGCTTTTTAAATTCTCCGCTCTTGATAAAGAGCTCTACCACATAAAAGGCGGTATCCCCTTCTGCCAAGATGGATACAAAATCAAGACGTCCGGAATCATCAGCTTTTCTGCCAAGAAATGATACATAAAGATTATTTACGAAATCAGTGATCTTAGGGAACATATCGATAACGCTGTTAATCCTGTTGTCCACACTTCCCTTAGTTATGTTAAGTCTGTTGCATAAGTTCTTAAATTCGGCCGATTCAAAGAATCCTCTTAAAACATATCTTCTGGAGAATCCGTTATCGAGTATTTTCATCCAGTTATTAAAGCCGCCGTTGTCCGGTTCTCTTCCGAGAAGTGCGCGGTAAAGCGACGTGATATAATCCCTGTCTTCCGTATTCTTTTTAAGATACTCGTTTCCGAACAAGAATCCCCAGACCATATCTGATGCCTTTAAGGATTTGTCCGTAAGTCCGTTCACCCATTTATTGAAACCGCCTGTATCGGGTTTCCTCCCGAGGATAAAATTATAGGCCTGAGTAACGAATGTGGATATATTCTGAGCAGCGGCAGCCTTGGGCTCCTCTGTAACATGCAAAAGTGTGTCTTCCAGATCTAAATCATCTTCTTTTGCCTGTACCTCTTCAGCATTATTCGTATTCTTCTCAGATGCTATTTCCGTCTCAACGGATACATCCGAACTTTCATCTGATAACGTCTCTTTATCAGATGGATCTTCTGTATTATATTCTGTTTCAGTTTCAGTTTCCGCCGGCGTTTGATCTTCCACATCTGACTCGTTTTCATCAGTGATGATGCTCTCTGTTTCGGAGTTTTCCACATTTACCACTGATACCTCGTTATCACCGCTTTCCGATTCCGTCGCATATGCATAAGATGTTCCGAAAGAGCATGATATGATGATCGTAATTGCCAGCAGAAATGATAATATTCTCTTCATAAAATCCCCTCGATATATAATATCCCTTAGGTATTAAACGTTCAAAATATTATACAATTTTTAAGTAATTGTTGCAAATATTACTTTTTATGGCAAATCCAAAGGCTGTAATTAATTCTTAAAACTATGGATAGGTGCAGGTATCCTGCCCTGTCTGCTGACAAAATCCTTACAGGAATAAGCATTTACAGGCATCACGGGAGCTTCTCCCAGAAGACCTCCGAATTTTACATAATCTCCTGCTTTCATTCCGATAGCAGGTATAAGTCTTATGGCAGTAGTTTTGTTGTTTACGGCTCCGATTGCCATTTCATCAGCTATGATACCCGCGATCGTATAAGCAGAAGTGTCTCCTGGTATTGCTATCATATCAAGCCCCACAGAGCAGACGCATGTCATGGCTTCCAGTTTTTCTATAGTAAGTGCCCCCTCTTTGGCAGCAAATATCATTCCCGCATCTTCCGATACAGGTATAAAGGCACCTGAGAGTCCTCCCACATAGGATGACGCCATTACTCCGCCCTTTTTCACCTGATCATTAAGAAGAGCAAGGGCCGCAGTTGTGCCGGGCGCTCCGGGCTGTTCCAGCCCCATTTCTTTAAGGATATCCGCAACAGAATCCCCTATAGCCGGTGTAGGTGCAAGGGACAGATCAACGATACCGAAAGGAACATTAAGTCTCCTTGATGCTTCCAGTGCCACAAGCTGACCTACTCTTGTGATCTTAAAAGCCGTCTTTTTAATGGTCTCGGAAAGCACTTCGAAATTCTTTCCTCTGCAGTCATAAAGAGCGGATTTTACAACACCCGGTCCTGATACACCCACATTTATTACAGCATCACCTTCCGTAACTCCGTGAAATGCTCCAGCCATAAAAGGATTATCATCAGGAGCATTGCAGAATATAACAAGCTTGGTGCATCCGGAACCGTTAGTGTCTGCAGTATGCTCAGCAGTCTTTTTTACGATACCGCCCATAAGTCTTACTGCATCCATATTGATACCGCTCTTAGAGGAACCTACATTTACGGATGAGCAAAGCTTCTTTGTTCTCGAAAGGGCATAAGGTATGGATCCGATCAGTAATTCGTCGCCTCTTGTCATATCTTTTGATACAAGAGCTGAGAATCCGCCGAGGAAATCCACTCCTGTCTCCATTGCGCATTCATCAAGAGTAAGTGCGATATCCACATAATCCTCATAGGAACGGCATGCGGCACTTCCTATTATGGATACTGGAGTGACCGAGATCCTTTTGTTAACGATAGGAATACCGAATTCCGAACCTATCTGATCTCCGGTATCTACAAGGTTCCCCGCAAGCCTGAGGATCTTATCCTTTATTTTGGACCTTAAGGAACCGAGATCGGAATCTATACAGTCTATAAGAGAGATACCCATTGTTATGGTCCTGACGTCAAGGTTCTCTCTTTCTATCATTTTATTGGTCTCTATGACCTCTTGAATATTGATCATGTTAACTCCTGTCAGATTCTGTGCATTTGCTGGAATATCTCTTCACGCTGTGCATGTATCATCACACCCATTTTCTCACCTACAAGGTTAAGACCCTGCTGTAATTCCGTAATGTTCTTGTCAGATCCGGATGTGTCTACTACCATCATCATGTTGAAATATCCGTCTACTATGGTCTGTGATATATCAAGGATATTTACCTTATTTTCCGAAAGATATGTACATACAGCTGCTATGATGCCCACCATATCTATGCCTACTACTGAAATTATGGTTTTCTGCATAAAAATTTCCTCCTTTTCTGTTTGATCCTTTGCATGGCATTATCTACGGATTTCTCTGATGTACCCAATACTTTTCCTATTTCCTTGTAAGACAGCCCGTTAACGAAAAGATATAATACCTTCTTTTCCATTTCACTTAAATGAAGATCTCTTAAATTACGGACCTGATCAGATTCTTTATTTATAAGAAGTGTCTCAGGATCTCCTGCATCATCAGTAAAATGATGCATGCTTTTCCTGCCTGCGCTGACGGATTCTTTAGATATCCTGTTCTCCAGGTTTTCACTGTTATTAAGAGGCTGATGCTTTTTGGCGTTATATGCGCTTACGGCAGTCTTTATCTGCGATGTTACGCACAGATCTGCAAAAGCCCGGAAATGCGTACCCTGATCGGGTTTAAAGTTTCTCACAGCTTTATATAGGCCGATCATGCCTTCCTGAATAAGATCCTGCTGGTCTCCTCCGCTGGCAAGAAAGAATCTGTCCGCCCTGCTTAGATACAATCTTTTATATTTCTTGAATATATAATCGAGAGCATCATCATCACCCCTTTGAATAAGGAGCACCATATCCTCATCCGTTAGATCGGAATAATTATTATTGAAGATTTCTTTGTCTGTAGATCTCATATAGAATGACTCCTGCAGCGACCGAAGCGTTTAGAGAATCTATGTGTCCCTTCATGGGTACAGATATAAGCAGATCGGAATTATCTCTAACCAGTCTAGAGATTCCTTTTCCCTCCGAGCCGATGATAAGTCCCAGAGGTCCCTTAAGATCCTGCTTATAAATAGACTGTCCATCCATATCAGATGCAGCTATCCATAAGCCTTTATCTTTCAGCTTTTCTATGGTATTTACGATATTTGTGACCCTTGCAACAGGCACATAGCTTATGGCTCCTGCAGATGCCTTTACAACCGTTGATGTTATACCGCATGCTCTGTTTTTGGGAATGATCACTCCATGAGCTCCTGCCAGGTCTGCAGTCCTTATTATGGCTCCCAGATTATGCGGATCCTCTATCCCGTCCAGTATCAGAATAAGCGGGTCCTCATTCTTTTCTTCAGCCTTTTTGAACATTTCTGAAATATCTGAGTAATCAAAGGCTGATGCCACCGCTATGACGCCCTGATGCCGTCCCGTTTCCGACATTCTGTCCAGAAAATCCTTAGAGACATATTTGATAAGGGTATTTGCCTCTGATGCTGCCTTCGCAATACGAAAAGCAGCACCTTCCTTCAGATCTTTCTGTAAGAAAAGCTTTTCTACCGACCTGCCGGATCTGAATGTCTCCATTACAGGATTTCTTCCCTCTATGATATTGGAATTATTATCTGAATCAATCATATACCTTTTTATTGTAATAAATATCTACCGCAGTTTTTACTGTTTCAAGGAGCCTTTCCTCTTTCCCCGTGATATACAGATATCCCAGCAATGCTTCAAAGCCTGTGGCATGTCTGTATTCCGATACGGATGCATTCTTTGCTACTGAAGCTGTTTTGGCATTTCTTCCTCTTCTGTATATATCCGCTTCATCTTTTGACAGCATATGCTCCATCTCCGAAATAACAAAGGCCTGGGTTTTCGCATTTACAAGCTTCATTGCCTCGACCTGAAGATCGTGAGGAGACAGATTATGCTTCTCTATGAGATATGTCCTGACGATAAGCTCGTAGATGCAGTCGCCAATAAACGCAAGATCAAGAGGGGAATAGTTTCTTATATCTTTTTTATTAAGAGAAAATTCTTTTCTTATCCTGTCTGCTAAAAAAATCATGTCCGTTTCCATTTGACTCCGTCTCTGGTGTCAAGAAGGCTTATGCCCATATCCTGAAGCTTGTCGCGAATCTCATCCGCTTTCTTAAAATCCTTTGCCTTTCTTGCTTCATTACGCTCCATGATCAGTTTTTCAATCTCTTCATCCAGAATCTCTTTTTCTCTTACGGTCTTAATTCCGAGCAGATCCAGCAGTGTATCAAGAGTTTCTATGGCCTTTTCACCAAGTATGTCTGAAACGCCGTCTTTTACATTGATATTAAGAAGCTTGATCAGTTCGAATATCACGGATATGGCATCAGCTGTATTTATATCATCATCCATAGCAGCTTCAAATCTCTCTATGTATCCGTTTATCGCATCAAATATCTTTTGTTCTTCTTCGTTAAGAGGTCTTCCTTCATAAGAAATCTCCGTAAGCCTGTCGTAGGAGTTTAAGATGCGTTCCAGGCCGTTTTTGGAGGATTCCATCAACTCCTCTGAGAAGTTCAAAGGACTTCTGTAATGTGCAGAAAGCATAAAGAATCTTAGGACCTGAGGATCATATTGTTTAAGGATATCTCTGACAAGAAGAAAGTTTCCTGCAGATTTAGCCATCTTTTCTCCGTCGATATTTAAAAATGCATTATGCATCCAGTATCTCGCAAAAGGTTTTCCGTTTGCTGCTTCACTTTGAGCTATTTCATTCTCGTGATGAGGGAAGATCAGATCTACGCCGCCTGCATGGATATCTATCTCATCGCCAAGATACCTTTTAGCCATGACAGAGCATTCTATATGCCAACCGGGTCTTCCGTCGCACCAGGGAGACTTCCAGGAGGGCTCTCCTTCTTTTTTAGGCTTCCATAAAACAAAATCGGAAGAATGCTTTTTCCCTTCCTCTCCTGTTACTTTTATCTCTCTGTGTCCGGCCTCGAGCTCATCTATATTCTTTCCCGAAAGCTTTCCGTATCCCTTAAACTTACCGGCTTCATAATAAACCGTTCCGTCTACATCATATGCAAAGCCGGCATCAATAAGGGTGTTTATCATATCTATCATCCCGTTTATCTCTTCTGTGGCTTTGGGATGAGTGGTAGCCTCCCTTACATTTAAGGATGCCATGTCTTTTTTGACTTCTGCTATATATTTTTCCGAAACTTCCGAGGATGATACATTTTCTTCAGTGGCCCTTTTTATGATCTTATCGTCCACATCAGTGAAATTAGAGACATAATTGACTTTATATCCCTTATATTCGAAATACCTTCTTACTGTATCAAATACGATCATTGGTCTGGCATTTCCGATATGTATAAGATTGTAGACAGTCGGTCCGCAGACGTACATTTTGATCTCGCCCGGGTTTATGGGAACGAATTCCTCTTTTTTTCTTGTAAGAGTATTAAATATTTTCATTGGTATTCCTCCGAATTATCTTATCTTCCAAAATGCCTGTTCTCTCTGAAGCTTTTTTATCCATTACTATACGTTCAAGATCATCTATTCTTTTAAGTAATTTACAATTCTCTTTTGCCAACCACATAAGGTCTTCGGAAATAGGATCCGGCAGATCCACCTGATCAAGATCATCTTGAGGAACTTTTACATCGTTTCTTTTTATAACTCTTCCAGGAACACCTACCACGGTAGAATTGGCTGGAACCTCTTTTAAAACCACGCTTCCTGCTCCTATTTTGCAGTTGTCTCCCACCTTAAAGGAACCAAGGACCTTTGCACCGACGGATATCATAACATTGTTGCCGATGGTCGGATGACGTTTCCCCTGTTCCTTTCCGGTACCACCAAGGGTAACGCCCTGGTAAAGAGTAACATTATCTCCTATCTCTGTTGTTTCACCGATAACTACTCCCGTACCGTGGTCTATAAAAAAGCCTTTGCCTATCTTTGCACCCGGATGGATCTCAATACCTGTCCTTCTGGCTGTAAACTGCGAGATGAGTCTGGCCAAAAAGAATCTTTTTCCTCTGTAAAAATAATTGGAGACGCGGTATCCAAGAACTGCCCAAAAGCTCGGGTAGAGAAAAACCTCTGCATTTGTTTTTATTGCAGGGTCTCTGTCCTTGATGATCCTAGTCTCCTCTTTAACATAATCTATTATTCTTTTAAACATATTTCCTCCGTAAAATCACTTCAGTAGGCAGGTACTTAAGGCGGCCATCCCTTCAGCCCTCCCTGTAAAGCCCATGCCTTCCGTAGTGGTAGCTTTGATATTTACTTTTTCCTTATCTATAAAAAGCGCATCTGAGATGCAACATCGCATATCGTTGAGATAAGGTGAAAGTTTCGGCTTCTCTGCCATGATCACAGAGTCAATATATTCGATCTCGTATCCTTTGCTTTTTACGAGCTCTCCTACTTCTTTTAAAAGAATGATGCTGCTTATACCTTTATATGTATCGTCTGAGTCAGGGAAAAGAACGCCTATATCTCCTTCTCCTATTGCTCCCAAAAGTGAATCCATAATGGCATGGGTAAGCACATCTGCATCTGAATGCCCTAAAAGACCCATCTCAAAAGGGACCTTTATCCCACCAAGAATAAGGTCTCTTCCCTTTATCAGTTTATGTGCATCAAACCCGTTACCTATGCGCATGATCACTCCTCGTAGGATACTTTTACAAAATAAAGCCCTTCATCCTCTGTTATGGATTCAACTATGCCTGTAAAATAACCGTCTTTATCCTTCAGCTTTTCAGGCATATTGTCAGACATGGCTACGGCATCCTTTATGGTGTAATAATACAGGTTGCCGGTAAGAGTCTTAAGTACTGACTCCTCCATCTCAACTTTATCCCCTTCTTTAAGGAGACCTTCTCTTTCCATAGTGAAATTAACTGATTTAATCATAGAAACACCTTGTGAAAAAAGCTGCCGGATAAAACCGACAGCCTGTTAAATAGCGAGAGGGGGATTTGAACCCTCGACACCGCGGGTATGAACCGCGTGCTCTAGCCAACTGAGCTATCTCGCCGAATATAGTGCAGCCGCACTAATGGGACCTATAGGGCTCGAACCTATGACCCTCTGCTTGTAAGGCAGATGCTCTCCCAGCTGAGCTAAGATCCCAAGCGCATCTTGTACGCAGCGACCCGAAAGAGATTCGAACTCTCGACCTCCGCCGTGACAGGGCGGCGCTCTAACCAGCTGAGCCATCGGGCCAATCGACTTATCCAATATAAGTTAAAAGCAGTTAATTGTCAAGAAGAATAGACCTAAAATACTTCGTTTCTTTAAATAAAACAAATAGGTTATAAGGCTTTTATGATATAATGCTGTTATCTTTGTTCGGAGGAAACCAAATGTCTAAAAAAGCATATGATGCTGAAAGTATTTCCGTTCTTGAGGGGCTTCAGGCGGTAAGACAGAGACCGGGAATGTACATAGGCAGTCTTTCTGTTAAGGGGCTGAATCATCTGGTCTACGAGATCGTTGATAATTCCGTCGACGAGCATCTCGCAGGTCATTGCGATAAAATAAGCGTCATTCTTGAAAAGGACGGATCTGCCACAGTTGAAGACAACGGCAGAGGTATACCTGTTGATATGCATGCCAAGGGCGTAAGCGCTGAACGTCTTCTTTTTACTACCCTTCATTCCGGAGGAAAATTCGATAACGAGTCCTATAAAACAAGCGGAGGCCTTCACGGAGTAGGGTCTTCTGTAGTAAACGCCCTTTCAGAATACCTTGATGTGGAAGTAAAGCGCGACGGGCATATATACCACGACAGATATAATCAGGGAAAGCCAGTAATAAAACTGGAAAACGGTCTCCTTCCTGTAATTGGCAATACAAGACAGACAGGAACGAAGATTAATTTCAAACCTGATCCTGAGATATTTGAAAAAACCTACTTTAAGGCAGACGACATAAAGAGCAGGCTTCACGAAACTGCATACTTAAATCCCTCTCTTACTATCCACTTTGAAGACAGGCGTGAAGAAATAACAGATAAGACTGATTTCTTTGAACCTGACGGAATAAAAGGATTTGTCCTTGATATAAATAAAAATAAAGATGCTATAACCTCTCCCATATATTTCAAAGGGGAATACGAAAATATCGAAGTAGAGATAGCATTCCAATATATTAACGAATTCCAGGAAAACGTGCTCGGCTTCTGCAACAATATTTATAATTCTGAGGGAGGTACTCATCTTTCAGGATTTAAATCCATGTTTACCGGAGTAATGAATAACTATGCCAGAGAGTTAGGCGTTCTTAAGGAAAAGGATCAGAATTTTACAGGCGCAGAGATACGTAACGGCATGACTGCCGTTGTATCCATAAAGCACCCCGATCCCCGCTTCGAGGGACAGACAAAAACAAAACTTGATAATCAGGATGCTGCAAGGATCGTTTCCAAGATAACAGGCGAACAGCTTCCTCTTTATTTCGACAGAAATCTCGATGTCCTAAAAGATGTTTTAAGTTGTGCCGAGAAGGCCGCCAAAATAAGAAAATCCGAAGAAAGAGCAAAGGTAAATCTGCTGTCTAAAAGCAAATATTCCTTTGATTCAAACGGAAAGCTGGCTAATTGCGAGAGCAAGGATCCTAAAAAATGTGAGATATTTATAGTTGAAGGAGACTCCGCCGGAGGTTCCGCCAAAAGTGCAAGGGACAGGATGTACCAGGCTATCCTTCCCATAAGAGGTAAGATCCTGAATGTGGAAAAAGCCTCAATTGACAAGGTGCTTGCAAATGCCGAAATAAAATCCATGATAAATGCCTTCGGGTGCGGTTTTTCCGAAGGATACGGCAATGATTTTGACATAACGAAACTTCGATATGACAAGATAATAATAATGGCTGATGCCGATGTGGACGGAGCACACATATCCACTCTTCTGCTCACACTTTTTTACAGATTCATGCCTGAGCTTATATATGAAGGACATGTGTATATTGCAATGCCACCCCTTTACAAAGTAATACCCCAAAAGGGTCCCGAGCAGTATCTTTATGATGATGCCGCCCTTGCCAAATACAAAAAAAGCCATACGGCTCCATTTACTCTGCAAAGATATAAAGGTCTTGGTGAAATGGATGCTGAACAGCTCTGGGAAACAACTCTCGATCCTTCACGGAGGATCCTAAAAAAAGTAACCATAGAGGATCCAAGAATGAGCTCTAATGTAACGGACATGCTTATGGGTACGGACGTACCTCCCAGAAGAGACTTTATCTATAAACACGCCCGTGATGCAGAGCTTGATATTTAAGAAATAACATCCTTTATCTAAGGAGCACTTATATGAAGAAGAACGAAACAGATAACGATTTAAGAGAGAATATAATCTCAACTGAATATTCAGAAGAAATGCAGCGCGCTTATATTAATTATTCCATGAGCGTAATCATTTCAAGAGCCATCCCTGACATAAGAGACGGCCTGAAGCCTGTTCAGCGTCGTACTTTATACGACATGTATCAGCTGGGTATCAGATACGATCGTCCGTATCGTAAATCCGCAAGGATCGTAGGCGATACTATGGGTAAATATCATCCTCACGGTGACTCCTCTATTTACGATTCCCTTGTGGTTATGACCCAGGACTTTAAAAAGGGAATACCTCTTGTGGATGGTCACGGTAATTTCGGTTCCATAGAGGGGGATCCCTGTGCAGCCATGCGATATACTGAAGCCCGACTTCAGAAAGTAACACAGGAGTATTTTCTCTCGGATCTTGACAAGGATGTTATAGACTTTGTTCCTAATTTCGATGAAACAGAAAAAGAACCTTCAGTCCTTCCGGCCAAGGTTCCCAATATCCTTGTTAACGGTTCCGAAGGCATTGCCGTCGGGATGACTACCTCCATACCTACCCACAATCTGGGGGAAGTGATCGATGCCGTAAAGGCTCTCATGGACAATAACAATCTGACCGACAGAGACCTTATGAAATATATTAAGGGGCCAGACTTCCCCACCGGCGGTATCATTATAAATAAAGATCAGCTCCCAGATATATATTCCACAGGTCAGGGCAAGATACGCGTTCGCGGCAAAGTAGAATATGAAAAAGGTAAAGGCGGCAAAGAATATCTCGTTATAACCGAGATCCCCTATACCATGATCGGCGCCAATATAGGCAAGTTCCTCAACGATATTTACGATCTTGTTGAATCCAAGGTCACGACAGATATAGTTGATATCTCAAATCAGTCTTCTAAAGAAGGCATCCGCATTGTTCTTGAGCTTCGTAAAAATGCCGATGT
>CADBUJ010000027.1 GCA_902797845.1 uncultured Eubacteriales bacterium
AACCCCCGACCCACGGCTTAGAAGGCCGTTGCTCTATCCAGCTGAGCTACAGACTCAAAAAGCGGGTGATGGGAATCGAACCCACATGTCCAGCTTGGAAGGCTGGTGTTCTACCACTGAACTACACCCGCATAGCGTATCGGGGTGACAGGATTTGAACCTGCGACCTCTTGATCCCAAATCAAGTACTCTAGCCAAACTGAGCCACACCCCGAGAACCCGACTGGGCAATAACGCAAGGCTAATTATATTATAAGAAACTTTTAATGTCAACGATGATAATCCATAAAAGATCGCATATAGTGACGCGGGAGAACAAAACTGCGGGGTCTCCCCCGCAGTTAATGGTTTATAAGAATATATTACTGATCAGATTTATTCTTTTTCTTTTTTATAAACAGGACGCTTATGGCGGCAACAGCGGATATGATAAGTATCACATATAAAAGTGTAAGATCCGTATCATCACCTGTCTTGGCCGTGCCCTTTAAAGGTTCGTAGATAGCCCGTACTATGGTCTCTTTTGTTATGTTATCAAAGGTTATATCCCATCCCTTAAATACATATCCGGGATGACTGGGAGCAGCAGGAGCCTTGGCAGGGTCGCCGTAATTTACTTCCTGGAGATCTATGGTCTTTCCTGTAATGGAATCTATAAATTTTACAGGTATCTTTTTCTTTTTCCAGGTAACATTGATCTCTGAGGGCTCGTCTACCTTATCAAAGGTATAGCTCCATGTGCCGTCTCCGTTATCTACGGGTGTTACGGTCTTTCCGTTTACCGTTACCACATCGGGCTCATATCCGGGCTCAGGTGTAAATGTATATGTCTTGGAGCCGCCCTTTTCTACTGTGGTATCACCGGGATCGGAGATCTTTCCTCCGGGACCTGATGATGCTGTAACGATGGGATCATATTTAGGAGTAAATACGATATCACCTGTTACAGGGATCGTGGTGGGATCATCCGTTTCGCCTGTTTCCGTTGTTCCGTCAGGCTTTGTTATTACATATGTGTATGTTCCCGTAAATTCCCATCCCTTGTCGGGAGTTACCGCAGCGCCCCCTTCCGGATAATCGCCTTCGGGAACATCTGTCTGATCTCCGCCTTCAACAGTACCGTTGTCTCCGTCTTCGAAGGTGACTGTAAAAGTCCTCTTCCATTGTACATCTATGGTAGTGGGATCCTGCACATCAGTCAGCTCGTAGCTCCATGTGCCGTCACCGTTATCAACGGGAGTTACTTCTTCTCCGTTAACTGTAACGGTATCTATGGTATATCCCGGTTCGGGAGTAAAAGTGTAAGTTTTGTTGCTGCCTGTGGGAACAGTGGTATCACCGGGATCGGAAATACTTCCGCCTGTACCGGAGGTGGCTGTTACTATGGGATCCCAGCTTACATCGATCTTATGATTTGCTTTAATGGATTCAAATGTAAATGTATATGTGCCGTCATCATTTTTAACGGGTGTTACTTCTGCACCGTCCACCAGGACTTTGCCAAGCTCGAATCCCTCTTCGGGTTTCATGGTATATGTTACGGTGGATCCGTCACCGACGGTTATCTGTCCTGTTTCACCTACGGAAGTGACCACATTTGTAAGGTCCTGTTCTATGGTTCCGCCTCTTGTGGTGGTACATTTGAGTATATGTACTGTCTTTGCCGTAAATAAAGTAGTGCCCATGCCGGCAGCCATAGGATTGGCTTTTTCGGTATCTGTTACAATACGGCCTGATGAACCGAACCATGTAAAGGTGGCACCGTTATCCACAAGAGTAACAAAACCTGTATTAAGAGTGCCCTCATCACCTGCAGTGGAAGAAAATCTGAGGCCGGTTGCGCTGTCAGCAGAGCCTGAGCCTGATATATCAAGGAAATTGGTTTCGGGGATATATGCCTTGGACAAAGATCCGCTCTTTACTAAAAGGCTCTCTCTAAAATCGTTCGGCGTGTTGCGTTCAGGGCCATCGAATCCGCCGACTACAACATCGGATACATCAAGATCCACAACTTCAAATAAGATGCTGCCGGGCACCACATTACCCTGGCTGTCCGTTACGGCAAGAGTAAAGTCACAGCTCATACCCATAAATGCTGGAGCATCATCAGTGGTATAATAGGCAAGGCCTATAAAATTACCTCTGAAGCACGCGGCTCCGGGGAGGATGTCGTTTGTGGGGTTTTCCGAATCTCTGTCCTTGTTTACCAGTCTTATGTTGTTTATGGTAATAAGAACATCGGCTGTACTTCCGTCTTCCAAAGTGGCAGTGCCGGGAAATTTAATCTTCAGAGTCTCATCCAGAAGAGTATCGGAATTTGCCGGTATGGTATTTTTGTAATTGATGCTTACTCCATAATCCTCCTTGTAGGAATTGGGAATTGTGCCTATTTCGAAAAGGCCCTTTTCCGAAGTAAACTCGTAATTATTATGTACGATATTAAGCTTCGGAGAATCTATGCTTATGGTTCCGTAGAGATCAGGGATAAGTTCCGATGATTCTGCCGTCGTGCCTGGTACTCTTTCAACTCCCGCAGGATCTGCGGCCAGAGCATAAGAAGCAGGGAAAAGAATAACGCCCATCACCAGCAAAGCAGTGAAAAAAGATGTCAGTTTCTTTCTCATGGTCTCCTCCATATTATATATTTTTTATCAACAGTATAATTTCTGACATTTTACCATAATGACAAGACTGATAATAGTTATAAATAATTAACAAATCACTGAACACGGGATTAATTATATTTCCGAAATATTAAAAACAGCAGGGGCGGACAGAATGATTTCTGCATCCCTGCTGTTTTATTTGTGATTTTTGCCATGTTATCTGTAAACGATATCTGCCGGATTTCTTACGGGTATCTTTTTAAACTCCACCTTTGGGTGTCCCAGAAGCAGACATGCTACAGGAGCGTATTCTCCTATACCGAGCCACTGGGCTTCCTTTTCCATTATCTTTATGGAGTATATGGAGTACCCGGAATAAAGGGCCCCAAGACCGAGAGAGTGAGCCATAAGCTCCATATATGCAGAAGCAATGCCCCCGTCTATGTTATTTTTGGCAGAAATAAGAATGGCTGCTTTTGCCCCGAACAGAAGACGGTCGTCTTTCCTGTCTTTATCATAGGCATCTGATCTCTTGCGAAGCTTTTCGTATCTTTCGGGATCTGTACTTTTAAGAGAATCCGTATAAATTCTGTAGCCCTTCCATATAAGGTCGGAAAAGCGGTCCATTTCCGAGCGGATAATTGTATATCTTACTGCCTGCGCATTTTGTGATGTGGGCGCATATCTTCCTGCCTCTGTTAATGCGGCAAGATCCTCGTCGGAAACGGGCTCATCAGTAAAAAATCTTATGCTTCGTCTTGTTTTCATAAAGCCTGTCAGGAGATCAGGAGAGATCTTAAATTCATCTTTTTCAAAGGATTTATAATCTTCCGGAGTATCGCCCTTAAGGCAGATGGCGTCTGCAGGGCAGATAAGGATGCAGTGTCCGCATCCCATGCAGCCCTTTCCCGTATATGAAGGGGACCCCTCCTCCATAACAAGACATTTCTGGATGCAAACAGATGTGCATTGGCCGCATCCGATGCAGGCTTCTTTTGATATTTCGGGAATCTTGTTCATGACCCATACCTCCCTTTTTGTGCTTGAGATCATACTTCGAGTGAAATTAATTAAAAATGCCTTATTCCCAAAATCCTTTTGTCCCTATCTCCTGATGGAGCACGGTGCGCAGGTCCATCATGGCTGTGTAATTAGGCAGAAGGAATATGGGATATTCCGTAGATCTTAATTCCTCCAGAAGGAGCTTGTAATCAGCTACATATTCCGTGTCGGAAGGAGCTCCTGCCTCCTTTACTCTTTTTAGGAGATCCGCTCCTCTGTCTCCGCATACATAAAGACCCTTAAGATGGGGATCCGTACAGAGCTTTTCGTAATCCGTGGAATCTATCCAGGAAATATCATGACCGTCCCCTGTCCTGTCGTTAAGGCAGAGGACTGCAGTAAAGTCTTCTGAAAGGCTCGTAACATAGGAAAAGGCCTGATTGCAGCCGGCGGGATTCTTTACAAGGATCATCTTCATGGGAATATTGCCAAGAGTAAAGGATTCAAACCTTCCGAAAGAGGGCCTTACAGAAGAAAGAGAATCGGAAGCTGCATCCTCAGAAAGATCCAGTGCTTTTATACATGAGAGAGCGGCTGCTGCATTATATATATTGTAGACTGCGGGAATGGACAGATCGATCTCCCGCACAGTGCCGGAAGATCCCACATGGATCTTTGTGTGGTCAGGAGCCTTTTCGTCAATGGATCTTATAAGTATCTGGGGATCTGGCCTTTTATAAGCGCATTTTGTACATCTGTATCCGCCCAGATGAGCATATATATTAAAATCGTAGCTGTAGTTGCAGCCGCAGACGGGGCATTTGCCTGCATCTGCAAGATCCACATTGCCCTGAACGCCTACGGAAGGATCCATTCCATAAAAGATAACGGGATTCTTTATATCAAGAGCCAGTGAGGATGAAAGAGGATCGTCCGCATTTAATATTATTACAGACTGATCGCTTTTCTGTATGCCGCTTCTTATTTCCTCCAGTGTGTTCTGCACTCCGCCGTATCTGTCCACCTGATCGGAGAAAAGATTTGTTACTGCTATTACGGCAGGGTCTATTAGGGGCACGAGCATCTTAAGTACGGCCTCGTCGCATTCCAGTACCGCATAGGGGTACTTGGGCTTTCCGTTCCATGTGGCATTGGATACAAGATCTGATGTTATGCCGTGGAGCAGGTTTGCGCCGGATTTATTAAGAAAGCATTTTTTTCCGCATGAGGTGATGGCATGATGGAGCATGTTGCAGGTAGTGGTCTTGCCGTTCGTACCTGTAACGACCACTATCTTCATGCCCTGAGATACCCTTGCCAGTATATTTTTTGAGAATTTCATTGCAACTATACCGGGAACTGCAGTACCGCCCCTGCCTGTCTTTCTCAGAAAGAATCGTGTAAATTTGCAGGCGGCCACAGAAAGTACGGTCTTAAATATATTGGGTCTTTTCATATAAGCCTCCGTTATATATATGGCTTTGACAAAAAGATTATATGCCCATAAAAGATGCTTATCAAATACTTTTGGGATATACCCTCCCTATTTATTTCCTTTAAGGAGAGAGCTATTTGTTCTATAATCTATATACATTTGCAAGGAGATAAGAAACGTGGATATAGATGCCAGAGAACTGGAAAAGGGAAACTTCGTGATACTTGATATGCGGAGCGAAGTTGACAGAGAATTCGGATCCATACCGGGTTCTGTTTATGTTGATACTAATGAGCTCCTTTCCGATCCCCCCAAAGACAAGGATAAAAGATATGTGATCTGCTGCGATCACGGGATACTCAGCAGGGATATAGCTGAAAAGATGCGGGCAATGGGGTATGATGCCTATAATCTTAAGGACGGGTATTACGGCTATATAAAATATGACATGGATAAGACCATGGCAAAAGACATTAAGGAAAAAACAGAGGAATCCATAAGGAAGAAATTCCGCAAAAACCTGATGAGCAGATTTACAAAAGCTCTTTCGGATTACAGGCTGATAGATGAGGGCGATAATATTGCCGTATGCATATCAGGTGGAAAGGATTCCATGTGTATGGCAAAGCTGTTTCAGGAGCTTCACCGTTATTCTAAAGTAGAGTTCGGCCTCAGATTCGTTGTTATGGATCCCGGGTATAACGAAGACAACAGGAGGCTCATAGAAGAAAATGCAGCACGCCTGGGAATACCCATAGAGATATTCGAGTCAGACATATTCGATTCCGTATATCAGGTAGAAAAATCGCCATGCTATCTGTGCGCCAGGATGAGGAGAGGATATCTGTACAAATATGCCAAGGATCATGGCTGCAATAAGATAGCTTTGGGCCATCATTATGATGATGTTATAGAGACCATTCTTATGAGCATGCTCCACGGAGCTCAGATACAGACAATGATGCCGAAGCTTCACAGCACCAATTTCCAGGGTATGGAGCTTATAAGGCCCATGTATCTCATAAGGGAGGATGACATCAAGGCGTGGAGAGATTATAACGGCCTCCATTTTATCCAGTGCGCCTGCAGGTTTACCGATACCTGCTCCGTTATAACTGAAGGAAAGAGCGACTCCAAAAGGATGGAAACGAAGATGCTTATAAGGGAGCTTAAGAAAACAAATCCGGATGTGGAGAAGATGATCTTTAAAAGCGTTGAGAATGTAAATATAGATACGGTGATCTCTTATAAGAAAAAGGGCGTTAAGCATCATTTCCTGGATGAATACTAATACGCGGGACGGATACACATACAGGCTATTTGCTGAAATGCACAAAACCTTAAGCTTGGATGGGATTTTTAAAAACCGGGATCATTTCCAAGGATTAGGGGATGGAGGGAATACGGATACACAGCATATGGTAAATTGAAGGATGTTTTTACATAATTATATCCTTTCTGTTTTTATCAGCTTTTTAGGCATTTTCCATAAAAAAGCCTTGTTAAGATTATACAGGTGTAATATAATTATTACGATTATCTTAAAGTAGATTCAGGGATCCTGCGCGATCATCGCAGATCATTTCGGCTGCAGGACCTTAAAATGCGTTAAGTCGGAGGATATGTATGTTTTGCAGAAAATGCGGTTTTGAGATAGGACCGGAAGATCTTTTTTGCGAGAATTGCGGCGTTAAGATAGAACCCCGCAGATCCGGATCAGAGAGCGGCGCCCCCCTTAAGGAGAAGGTGGAGGAGCCTGTTTCTGATGCTGCCGAAGAAATTAAGACAGAAGCCCCTGCAGATGAGATACGCTCCGAAGATACTGCAGATACAGAAAACACAATAAAGGAAGAGGCTCCGGTAAAGGCAACAGAGGATGCGGCAGATATAGATGTAGATGCTATGTTTAAGGAGCTTATGCCCGATGGAGCACCCGGAGCATCAAAGGAGATGCAGGCTTTTTTTGCAAGCCTTAATGCTGTAAAGACAGCTCCTGCACAGACCGTGGAAGAACCCAAGGCAGAGCCGGCAGAGGAGGAACTTCCCTCCATATCCGTAAGCTCCTGGAATCCCGTGCAGAATACGGAAGAGGCAGTAAATGCAGCAGAAGACAAGGCATCATCTTCAGAAGATGTAAATACAGATATATCCGCGCAGGAAGAAAAAGTAACGGAAACCGTTTCGGTAAGTAAGGACACTTATTCGGATCTGGCTGCTTCCATACATCAGCTGGGACTTATTCTGGCAGATCTGGAGAAGAAGCTTGAAAGATTGTCCGGAAATATAAATGTTCCCCAGGATCCTCCTAAAGAAGCAGAGGTTAAAGAGGAGCTTCCTGCAGAAACTGTGGACATACAGGAAAAAGAAGTATCCGACGCTGCAGTACAGGTTGTATCGGATACGGCTCAGATCACAGAGCTCCTTAAGGCTATTCAGAAAGGGGCTGCACCTGTGGCTCCCGAAAGCGAGAGTACAGGCGTTGTATCAGGTGCTGAAGGTACATCAGATATATCAGAAGGATCGAAGGAAGAATCTGATCAGGAAAAAGCAGAGGAAGTAAAGACTCCCGAAGGCACACAGGATCCTTCAACAGATGCTGCTGATACAGATAATAATTTAGAAAAAACAGGGGAAGTTCCTTCGGATAAAGGACCTGAATCAGCCCCTGAAGGAAAGGAGCTTACAGAGGAAGAAGCTCTTATTAAGCATTATCAGGAGCTTTTGGCAGGACTTCAGGATAAAAAGGAAGAAGTATCAGAGGAAGTTGTCAAGTCAGAGGAAGCTGCAGCAGAAGAGAAGCCCAAAAAGAAAAAAAGAAAATGGCTCAAACGTACTGCAGGAGTCCTGCTCATCCTTATAATAGCAGCCGTACTTCTTGCCACGGTGGGAAAGGAAACAGCAGTAGGTGCGGCACTCAGAGATACATTCAACAATGTATTCGGTGTAAAGACCGAGTCAACAGACGGCGCATCAGTAGAGCCGCCTGAGGAGATGGTCATCACTGCCACAGACACCTTAATAGGACAATCCATAGCAAAATACATAGATCAGGCAAAAAATATCACGACGGTAAAGGAAGCTCCGGATCTTCGTTTCAATGTGGAAAAGGATTATGGCGTTGAGGGCATCCTCGACGCTATTTCTTTTGATGATGATCTCTGGTATATGAACGATCATTCGGAGAATGTGCATTATACGCCGGAGCTGGTTTCCTTTGTCATGGATTATTATTCGAAGCTTAATGCCAGACAGAATCACGACAGTGACGATGTATTAAAGATCATAGTTCCCAAAACGAAGCTTCTGGGTGATGTTACTGCCATAAAGGCAGACCCGGTAATAGTACATACTTACGATCTTCTGGAGATCGGAGAGATAAGAAGAAACAAGGACGACTTCTATGTAATGGTACGCCTGACAGAGTCCACCAATGACGGGCATCCCTCGAAAAAAGTCACAAAGGTCGTAAGGATCAGGACCTACGATAAGGCCTGCGCCATGGCGGAATCTGTGGATATTTCAAAGGAATAAGGATGTTAGCGAACAAATATACCAAGCTGGCCATATTGGGCATTGTGGTGCTCTTTCTTATAGCCGGCACCATGAGTGTGATCGATTACTATGCCAGACCCGGTCTCTGGCTTTCTTCGATCTCGTTTCTTATCTACTGTACCGGATGTATACTCTTTATCATTTACGCAAGGCATGATTTACCCTACCCCAAAATGAAAAGAGATTATATGGTTCTTACGTCGCTCCTTCTTGCGTGGCTGATTCTTGATCTCCTGCAGAAGATCGTTTTTGCACCCATCAACGGAACTGCCGGCAGGATCATATGGTATGCATATTATATCCCTACGACTCTTATACCGAATGTTCTTATGTTTGCCATGCTGAGGTCAGGCATTTATCCTGTCATGCGGTTCAACAGCTGGTATTACATAACATTCGTCATTTCCAGTATCCTTTCTGTCCTTGTACTTTTTAATGATTACCATCATCTTGCTTTAAGGATAACAGACATTCCTTCGGAGGATCCCCTTGTACCCGTTTATTCCTACGGCCCCCTTTACTATGTGATAATGGCATGGGCCTTTTTCATGTTCTTTATGAGCGTTTTTATTATCTATCGCGGAGTAAGGGTAAGAGCTTCCATGCCTCATACAAAAGTTATGTGGAACGGTTTCTTTCTTCTCGTTATTTATTTTATCTGGTGGGTTACGGGAAAACCTGTACTAAAGTGGTTCGATCACTTTTTCGGGCTGGTGGAGTTTATGGTCTCCCTTCTTATACTGTCCCTCGAGATAAGTATCAGATTTTGCGTTATAAGGTCGAATTTCAATTATACGGAATTCTTTGAATATTCGACCATATGCGGCTCTATATACGATTCCACCGGAGTCAGATACAGGACGAAGAATTACATAAGGACCACGAAGGAGCAGCGAAGGAAGGCACTTTTAAGACCCGAATATCTGGATGATTCTCACAGGATAGTGGGAAAGCATATTAAAGGCGGCAGACTTTTTTGGGTGGAGGATATTACTCCCGTTAAAGAACTATCGGAGCAGCTCAAAGAAATGAGGGACGGCCTCCGGCAGGAAAACGATCTCATAAATGCCGAAAACGAGATCAAAAAAAGAAGGAAAACTGCCGATGAGCAGAATATGCTTCTTTCTCTTTTATCAAAAAACGTAAATCCCTATATTAAGGCCATAGAATCGATCCTTGATAAAGCGGATATGTTTGACGAGGAAAAATTCAAGGAAGAGCTTGCTCTTGCGTGTGTATATAAAGTATTCGTCAAAAGATACTGCAACATGATACTGATGTCCCAGGACGACAAGGAACTTAACCTGTTTGAATTAAGGTCTGCCCTTGCTGAATCCCTGGATTATCTCAGCCTTAACAAAGTTGAGACCCAGCTCCGCTTTGCCGGTAATAAGCATTATGATGCACAGGTGATAATTGGAGCATACATGGTATATCAGACAGCGGTGGAAGCCGTTATAGGAAAGATTTATCGGACAGAAGTGGCAGTAAACGAACATGATAGCGGCTTTAAGATGGATATAGATATTTACGGCCGAAATATACCATGCATAACCGGCGACATCAAAAGACACAGCACCAACATAAATAAGCTCGGAGGAAGTCTTGAGGTACTGTGCAACCCCGGTCATATAATGGTTTTTATTAATTTCAGGGAGGGTGGAAGCAATGAATGATGTTATACATCCGACCCTTTCAACTACGGGCGCCACGCTGGGTTTTATTGTCTCTTTGACTATAGTGCTCATATCCATAACCATAGTTATCTATGTCCTTATGACATTGATGTTTAAAAATGTGCTGCGAGTGCTCGGGCCGTTAGCTCTAAATATAATCTATTTTCAGATGGTATATGATGCATGCGGCTATGTATCAAACGGCAGAGAATTAAGAAG
Organism: uncultured Eubacteriales bacterium; assembly: GCA_902797845.1. Classification (GTDB taxonomy): domain Bacteria; phylum Bacillota; class Clostridia; order Lachnospirales; family Lachnospiraceae; genus RUG14319. Next base: position 10,491 of record CADBUJ010000027.1, read on the forward strand.
TGCCCTGGGAAGATGGTATGTAACAACGACTCCTACAGCCAGGATAATACTGGCGACTATCCTGTCAATCATTTGTATTCACGCTATTTACTGGATCCTGAAACAAAGAAGAGAAATAATAAATACCTTTGCCATAGGCGAATCCTTCGATAACCTTCCTATGGGAATTGCCTTCGGAGGAGAAAACGGAGAGGTATACCAGTCAAACAAGATAATCGAAAGCATATGTGAGGAGTTTACGGGAGAATATCTTCTTAATGCCAACGATTTCTGGAGAGCTGTCCAGAGGCATGCCAGGAGAAATGATGATGACATCACCCCGGAAGAGACTCCCGTGATCAAGAGAGAGGATAATACATACTGGCTTTTTACAAGAGAAAAGATAAATATAGGTATCGGAGAAGTATACGAATATATTGCAAAAGATGTTACAGATGAGCAGAATCTGATCACTGCAAGGAACAGGGGTTTAAATAGGTTAAGAGATATTAATAAAAGACTTCGGGAGTATCAGCACAATGTTGATGATACCGTTCGCAGAGAGGAACTTCTTGCTGCAAAAATGCAGGTCCATGATAATATGGGAACTTCTCTGCTTACAGCAAAAATGTATATCAAGAGTGAGCACAGTCCCGTTAGCGCATCACAGGTAATGCAGAAATGGCGAAATGATCTTCAGCTTCTTTACAGAGAGGGAGAAGATGAACCTGCAGATGCTCATATTTTAAGACTGCAGGATGCTGCTTCCCATCTCGGCATAAAACTTGAGCTTATGGGAGAGCTGCCGAAAGATTTCGAGACGCTGGATCTTGTGTATACCGGAATACAGGAATGTATGACAAATGCTTTCCAGCACGCAAAAGCCAGCCAGATGTATGTGGCTATTTCAAAAACAGACGATGAATATGTGGTAAGCTTTTCCAATAACGGAGAGCCTGTTACCCACCCTGTAAAAGAAGGCGGCGGGCTTACCATATTGCGGAAAAAAGCGGAAAAGATGGGGGCCACCATCGAATATCCTGAGGAAAAAAGGTTTAAGATAATAATGCGCATTCCCTTTGTCCGATAGATATTTTGTTTTTCAAAAAAGACAATCTGTGTTATCATACATATATTACCTGGGTTGGCGTCGTTAACTCATATTGCGGAGGTAATTATGATAAGGGTTTTGATTGTTGAAGATGACCCCATGACAAGGCAGCTTCTGGAGCTTCTTATATCCCAAAGTGATAAGTACGAAGAGGTTGCCGCTATAGATGATGCTGCTCTGGCCCCAGTGTACTGCCTTAACGGAGATGTGGATCTTATCCTTATGGATATAAGGACAGCCATGAGAGCCAACGGACTGGATGCGGCGGAGAAGATAAAAGAGAAATATCCTGATATAAAGGTGATCATATGCACCTCCATGCCGGAGTATTCCTATCTTGAAAGAGCAAAGAAGATTGGCGTTGACAGCTTCTGGTATAAGGAAGTAATAAAGGAAGACTTCTTTGACCTTATTGACAGGACCATGGCAGGGGAGCATATATATCCCGACGATACCCCGGAGCTGATGCTGGGAAAGGCATCCAGTAAAGACTTTACGGACAGGGAGCTGGAAGTCCTTAAGGAGATAATGAACGGAGCATCCAATCAGGAGATTGCGGAAAAGCTTTATATGTCCGTCAGCACCCTTAAAACTCATCTGCAGCATCTTCAGGAAAAAACGGGATACAGGAACAGGACGGAGCTCGCTGTAAGAGCGAGGGAGATAGGGCTTGTAATAAATGATGCCCTGGACGAAGATAATATGGAATAAAATGTAATAAAAAGCAAGCACCGCCGGAAAACAGAATCCGGAGGTGCTTTTTTTCGTGCATCAAAAGGTATCACAGGCAAAAAATAAAACTTCTATCATACTTTTGGCTGATATCCGAAAACCCGCAAATAGTACTTCTGGCTGATATTTTTCAAATTTAACAACGATTGTTCAATATCATACTTTTGGACGATGGCGGTAGAACTTCTTAAATGTTATTTTTTTTCTGCCAAAGAGAAAAGTGACTGATCCATTACTGCATATCATGCAGTCTCGCACAAGGAAGAAAGATGACAGATGTAGAACTTAAAAAACTTAACAGGGCAGAATTGCTGACCATGCTGATGTCTATCACTCAAAGGTGCGACGATCTGGAGGAAGAATTAGAGGTCTGTAAAAAGGAACTGGCTAAAAAAGACATAGAAATAAACAAAGCCGGCACCCTTGCAGAAGCAGCCGTAAGGATAAACGGAGTTTTCGAGGCGGCAGATCAGGCAGCAGAACAATATCTTCAAAATGTAAAGATGCAGTTTGAGAATCAGGAGACCATAACAAGAGAACTGATGGAAGCCACCGAAGCAAGATGCAGAAAGGCTGAGCAAGAGACAAAAGAAAAATGCGAGGAAATGATCGCAAAAGCAAAGGAAGAGTCTCAGGCATATTGGGATGAGGTATACGAAAGGCTTCAGCAATACTGCCAGACCATGGAACCTCTTCAGGCTCTGCTCTCACAGATAAAGAATTAAAAATAATAAAAGCGTATGAGAGATAAAACAGTTGCTCCGGAAAGACATCCCTTTTCGGTTCAGGAATTACAGGGAGAACTAAAAAGAGAACAGAGGAAGAGGCAATACAGAAGCACTACCATGAAGACCATATACGTTCTCATAGTAGTCTCGGCTCTGGCGATCCTGGTGGCAACCCTGTGGATGCCCGTGCTAAGAATATACGGATCTTCCATGACACCTACGCTGAACGAGGGAGATATAGTGGTTTCCCTGAAGAGCGGAGACCTTAACACAGGAGACATAGTAGCCTTCTATTACGAAAATAAGCTTCTTGTCAAAAGATGCATAGCCGGCCCTACAGACTGGGTGGATATAGACAGAGAAGGAAATGTATACGTAAACGGAGAGCTGCTGGATGAACCCTACATAGACGAGAAAGCATACGGAGACGTAACCATAGAGTTTCCCTTCCAGGTACCTGAAGGAAGATACTTCGTCCTGGGAGACCACAGAGAAACATCGGCCGATTCCAGACTGGCCATCATCGGATGTGTATCCGAGGAACAGATAGTAGGAAAGATTTCATACAGGGTATTGCCCTTAGGGGACTTTGGCCCGGTCAAATAAAAAGTAACCCGTAGATCAAATGGAGCGAATGCATGAGAAACGACATTGAAAAACGTGCAAAGGTCATAACGAAGAAGAAGCTGTTCAATGCCAAATGGAAAAAGGTAGTGACAGCTCTTGCTTGCGTTTCCGTTTTTTGGACCACTTATGCACTTATATTGCCGGCGATAACGGCCAGTGTCTCTACTTACTGCGGCCAGGAAGAGCACATCCATGACGAGGATTGCTACATGCTTCATTTAACCTGCGGAATGGAAGAGGGTCAGGACGAAACAAGAAAAACGGACGCCGGACATACTCATACAGATGCATGCTACACACATTATACAGAGCTTACATGCAAACTTGACGAAACGGCAAAAGATGCCGGACATACACATGGCAGCAACTGCTATGAAACAGTAACTACCATTAACGAAGCTAATGAAGAAGTCTCCGAGCAGGTGCTGATTTGCGGGCAGCAGGAAAGAGAAGCAACAGAGGGACATAGCCACAAGGACAGCTGTTATACAACAGTCAAGACCCTTTACTGCGAGGAAACAGAAAGAGAAGCTTCCTACGAGACCTTAGAGGGAAGCGGACATATCCACAGCGACAGCTGCTACGAGAAGGAGTTTACATGTACGAAGCAGGAGCATAAGCATTCCGAAGAATGCTACTCCGACAAAACAGCAGATCTTGAATCTGCAGTTACATGGGAAAAGACTCTCCCCGATCAGGAAGAATATACAGGTGTCTGGGTAGAGGATATGCTCCTTATCGCCAAGAGTCAGCTTGGCTACAAGGAAAGCACGAAGAATTTCGTATTTGAAGACGGAAGAAGAAAAGGATATACAAGATACGGCGCTCTTAAGGGAGTTCCCTACGGAGACTGGTGCGCAATGTATATTCAGTTCTGTCTTCATTATGCAGGTGTAGATCCCGAGCTGTTCCCTTCAAATCCCAGCTGCAGAAGATGGGCGGCAGCAGCGGAAGAAATGGATAACTTCTTTACTCCCGACGAATATGTTCCTAATGTGGGAGATATCATTTTCTTCGATTACGACGGATCAGGCATTACCAATCATATAGGTATAGTCACAGACCTTATATATGAAGAAACAGAAAACGAAGAGACAGGTGTTAAGGAAGAAGTACTTAAAGAGATAGAGACCATAGAAGGAAACTCCTCTGATACAGTAAGATACAACACCTACAAAATAGACGACGAATGTATCTACGGATACACGGTAGTTCCGGAGAAACCGGAAGATTACGACGAAACTAGTAAAGAGATCCCTGAAGAAGAGGAAACAGAATCTGCTACAGTTTCTCTTGCCACATATACAGAGACCGGCGTAAGAGTAGAATTCTCCGCTCCCAGAGAAGCCTTTGCAGAGGATGTAAAAACATCTGAACTGTGGCTTGCAGTAGAAGAGATAAGGGAAAACGACGACAGTTATTCGGCCTATGCAGGCAAGGCTGAGGAAAAAATGAACTCCGAGTTCGCGGAGATTAACAAGCTCAGGCTTTTCGATATAACTGTAATGGACTCCGATAATAAGGAAGTAAAATGGGCAAACGAGTCACTGGCCAGCGTACAGATAATCCTTCCTGACGGAGAGACCATGGGACAGGATGATGACAAAGATATATCCGTTATCCACTTTAACGAAGACGGAACAGAGATGGATGCGGAGATACTTGACTCCAAGATGGAAGACGAAGTTGTAACTTTTGAAACTCCCTCCTTCTCCGTATTCGGAGTTGCAGAAACATCATCCCTTACATCTAAGATAATAACAGCAGAAGGAAAGGCATTTACTGTTACAGTAACATACAGTCAGAATGCTGAGATACCTGAAGGAGCTACACTTTCACTTACAGAATATAAGAAAGATACCGAAGAATACGCATCCATCAGGGAACTGCAGGAAAGCAAACTTCAGGCACAGCGTGAAGCATACATAGAAGAAAATTTACAAAGTACTTTGGAGGAATTCCAGAGCCGTGAAAATATCGAAATAGACGGCATGGAGACAGGAACTCCTGATGAAGCAGCCGTACGCGAGCTGCTGGGAATGGTCTTCGACGAGCATATGGGTATAAACGACCTGGCTCTGATAGATATCTCCATCCTTGATCCCAACGGGATAAAGGTAGAGCCGGCTGCTCCTGTGGATGTTCAGATCGTAATGACAGAGCTTCCCGAGGATGTTACACCTTCAGATGTGGCAAGTACCCTTCGTGTCAACCACATTGTGGAACAGGAAAACGGCGACCTTGTACCGGAGCTTGTTGCCAATGCGGCCGGAGAAGAGGGAAAAGTAGAGATCGTAATGGATCCTGCTGCCGAAAGTGGCAATGCATCTGCTGTTGCAGAATTTACCGTAGACGGATTTTCCTTCTATACAATAGGCTGGGATCAGCAGGGTGGTTCTTCCAACCAGCGGTTCACCGTATATTACGGATACGAAGTCAGAGTTACGGAAAACGGTGTGGCAAAGGATTATTTCCACGAATTCGGAAATCAGATCCAGAGACCCAGTAACGGATATAATGATGCAACCGGAGCTAATGCAGAGTATCACCTTAACAAAGCGGCGAAGACCGGAAATATGTTAAGCGGTACGGACTTTGCCAACTATAAATATAAACGTGCATATGTCCGTCATAGAAACGGTGACATCTATACCTTAACAAGCGGTCCCAATGGTGACGATCCTGTGGTATACGGAACAGGCAACGGCTTCAAGGTCAAGAGATGGGACGGACATGAGATCACTCTTTCCAATGCAGACGAGATATATGTGGTTTACGAAACACCACACAACAACGGTCTTGATTATAATTATGAGGACCGCAATACGGCAACCAATACCACAAGAGGCGGAAGTCAGGTAAACCCCAACCCCACAGGGGGAGATGTTGATCTGGGTGAACCTGCTCATACAAAGACCCTTACGGAAAATGTTTCCGACAAAACAGATCTCTTTGACAACACATATGAGCTTACTCTGACAGCAACCGGAAATTCCGCGCATAAAGAAAACCATACAAAAGCCGATATTATCATCATCTGGGATAAATCTGGTTCTATGAGACAGGCACACGGCAATAACCCTCCGCCCCACGAACCACTGACGGATGCAGCCATAAATCTGGTAAATGAGATTACGGCGGCCACGGAGGATTATCCGGAATCTGTAGAATACACTCTTATCAGATATAATCATGAGGCTGATCTGGTTCTGCAGGGAGTAACTGGACAGCGGATGATAACTGAACTTAGAGGCATGAAGAGCAATCCCTATTGGCATTACGGTTATGCAACAAACTGGGAGGATGGTCTCGCAAAAGCGGCAGCAATTAACACCAGAAAAGATGCTAAGCAATATGTGATATTCATCACAGACGGAAAGCCTTCCCTTCGTAATACAAGAGGTAGCCAATATGCAGAGAATAACTGGCATATAAATAATATTACCAGCACCGGCAACGGTCCCTATATGAGGACTGACGAGTGGACCTATGTTAAAAACGGTAATGGCGTTTGGAGCTGGGTAAGCGGAAAGGCTTCCGGCACCAGCGGCTCCCTCTACGGTGATACGGGAAACCATTCCGATAATGCTCAGGCCAATGTAAATACGGCAATAGATCTGGCGCGATCAATCGGTGAAGCTAATATGCAGTTCTTCGGCATCGGTATTGCCACTGCCGGAGAGGACATGACCAATCAGATGAACCAGATCATAAGTGCATCGGGCGGCACCGGAACCATTGCAAAAAACACCGAGGAGATACTTGCGGTATTCGACCCCGTAATTGAGGCGGTAATCAAAGATTACGAATACCAGTTCATGGAGATCAACGACAACCTGTCTGCTACCACCGAGACTGTATTAGTAGACACCCCCGGAGACTTTAAATATTACAAATATTTTGGAGCTCTTCCCACTTCCATGCCGGAAGGATTCTCAGTCATATCTGAGACAACAGGGGAAAGGGTAGTAGTGGATGCTAGCATGTGGAACAACATGAGGAATAAGGGCAATGCGCCCGGAAACTTCCCAGGACGAGACAAGGAATATCTTTTTAATGTCATACTAAATGCAACAGATGAAAACGGAAATTACTACATAGATCAAAGGGAACGGTATCTGCCTTACGGAAAGGTCTGGGAGGAAATGACCCTGGCAGAGAAAGAACCCTACAAATGGAATGAAGCTCCTGCGGCTGTATATACAGCAAGCACCGGCAAGGTTGAATGGAATCTTCAGGCCCTGGATGTAGAGAAGGGCATGACATATGCGGTAGCCTTTACCGTATATCCCAATCAGGACGGATGGGACAGAATAACAGATCTTAAGAATCACGCCAACGATCCTGATTTCGACTGGAGCAAAGTAAATATTGATTATGTAAAGAATCAAGACGGAAGCGTGGATCTTTTTGAACAGATATATGAGGATGGTGTTTATAAAGGACACGGCACGAGACCTCTCTTATCTCTGGATGCACAGGGCAATGTTAAGATCGCTTCCAATGACCAGGCAGAGCTGAAGTACAGGCAGAAAACCACCACTACAGATCAGAGCGGCAGCGGAACACCGCAATACGGTGAAATAAAAACAGCCACTTACAAATCGCCTTATATGTCTGTGGAGCCTTCTTCAGTAAATCTCAGAAAGATATGGAAGGATACGCTGGTTCCCAGGTGGCCCATTAATGAAGTGGATCTGGAGATCTGGTATGTTTCCAGAGGCAATGGTCGGCAGGTTATAAAAGACGGGGTAACGATGTATGAAGATGCAGATACCCACGATCTTACAGATAAGACAGAAATAGCTTATGTAGATGACAATAATGTTACATGGTACTGGTCATCCAAGTATGAGGAACTGCACCTGAGCGAGACGGATGATTTCGCAGGCTACATCAACATATACGAAGGCGATGAAAGTGTTACCGGTCTCGGCGCCACTATAATCACGGCTGAATATTTTGATGAACTCAGAAGTTCTTCGGAATCAGGACTGCACATAGACGATGAACATTATCTGATGAACGGCAGCGAGTTCGTTACCAACAGTAAGGGACATAAGGTTCAGTATTTTGCCTTCTGGGAAACAGAGTCATCTATTGCACCCGGTCTTGTGGCTACGAACATAAAGGCAGACGGATCGCCTCTTACAGGAGCGGAAGGTCACTTCTACGCATTCCGGGAGGATGATACCAGCCTGAACCAGGGCGAACAGTTTACACAGCATTTTGAACTTGATTCCACAGTGATCCGGCCCATGAAGAGAGACGGTATCATGGATGAAAACAGTCAGATGCTGGCCGGAACAAACTCCCGTAAGGGCGAGCTTGCCATAACGAAGATGGCACTCACTCAGGACAGACACGAGATAAATCCCGATGTACCGTTCCAGGTAGATATAACTCTTACGGACTCCAGGGGCAATCCTCTGATGATGGATTCTGTCGAAGGACAGGATCCGGTCACGGGAGAGGATATCATCAGCCAAAGACCTCGAAATGATATCGAATATGTAGTTTATGACAGCGGCGGAAATGTAGTGGACATTGATTCCATCACAGGATCGACTCCCGGCTCTTATGAGATAAAGATAACGAAAGAGCAAATCGATGGCGAAGCGGCAACCGCAGACTGGCATAAGACAGTTCCGTATGATGCATCATCGCGCAAGCATCACCTGGTATTCAGCAAGCTTTACGCAGACTGGACCATAGTTTTCGTAAACCTGCCCAGCGGAGCAAAGTGGACAGTTCAGGAGACCTTCAGTGAAAACGCATACTCAAACGGATATGTATTCGAAGGATATACGCTTCCTGAAGGGAAAAGAGGTCATGACACATTACATCCTCAGCCTCACTTCCTGTCCGACAGAGTCCATTATTCAGGCGGTACGGTGGACTATGATGAACACGGAAACATTATAGAAACAAATCTTATAAAGGTAACAGACTTTGATAATGATCCTCTGAGCGTACGTGATGTAAACGGCAGACTGATCGCAAGTCCCGACGGATCGGCAGCATACGCCATCAGCGGTTATGTGGATGCAGATGCGGAAGAGCTGATAGATATACACAATACCAGGACACCGGATGAACTTGAGGTAAATAAGGTAGATGAGGATACGAACGAGCCTCTTGCAGGTGCAAAATTCGTTATCGAAAGCCTGAGGCCCGAAACGATCTGGAGGATCCACGAGGAGAACGGCGTAAAGACCTGGGTAGAGACATACGTATTCGGAGAGAACGAAGACGATCCTGACAGCCCCAACATGACAAGCGTGATCGGACCGGCACACCATCCGGCTTCGGTACATATCGACGGAACAAACAGATATGTTGTCAGGGGAGATGTAATAGGAATCCTTTACTCTCTTCCCAGAAGCGAATGGGAGGATGATTATACACCGAGACCTCTTGATAAGGACGGAAACGAGATAACAGATGTCAGGTGGGTAACGGTACCTGCAGGAACGGATCTTTCTCAGCTGACTCACGGAGTACATTACTTAACTCAGGGCGGAGTAAATTATATCTTAAGACCTTCCACCGGAACGGCCAACTCCTACGAGAAGATAGTAGATACAACAGTAACACACGTTTACTACTACGCAGAGACAACAGAGGATGGAAAGCTTAGAGATACGGATCCCAATCACGGAGAGCTTTTGAGCGAGCTTCCTATCATAGCAGGAGATCAAACGGTTTACGACGTATATGAGATAGAGGCTCCTCCGGGGTACATGACAGCCCTGGAACAGGTAAAGGAAACAAATCCGAGAGCTACCTGGGAAGATGCAAAGTTCCGGTTTACGGTAACATCAGGAAGGACCTGGGACAGCGCAAACAACAGAAGTGCTCCGTATATAGACTGGTACAACCCCATAACAAGACAGACTAACAGAGTAATAGGTCAATGGGATGATACGAACAAGCACTGGGGCTTCCTTTTTACCATCACCAACAAGAGAAACAACATAGGTGTAGAGCTTAAAAAGATATCCTCCAATCAAACAGTGAACATGGATGAACCTGAATACTATCAGATGACTCCTACCGGAGGAAATCCCAATGCACTGGGCTTATTCGAAAAAGAAGGAAACGATTACGTAAGGACAAAAGATACAAGTCCCGAAAGCGGTAAGACATATTATTTAGCTCTTACTCCCATACCTCAGTCAAGTGCAGACGACAGTACAGTAAATCCCAATGAAAGCGGTTGGGTAAGGCATAATCAGATATTCGGAACAAGTTATCCGGCCACACCGGTGATCACAAGGAATGATCTTCCCGTAACAACGGATACTGTTAAGAAAGCAAATACACAATATTACATCGTTGGTTCCTATACAGGTGACAAGATCAACGACATAACCACAGCAGGTCTTCCTGGCATATACTTCTCCTTATTTAAGGAAAGCACACAGACAGATACGAATTCCACTCTCTGGTGCTATGAGGGAAGCGGATATGCAGAAGGAACTGGAAATACAAACTATATAAATATACTGGATAAGAGCAAGACTCATAACGAAGGCAATTTAAACGGTAAGAATTACGGTAAATCAAGGCTGACGATCAACGAATACAGCAGTCTCAAACAAGGACAGATAGGCGGCCAGGATGCTGAAGTTAAGATCGATGAGACAGGATATCTGGTATATAAAGCAACAGGAGCGAGAGTAAAGAATACAGCAGGTACAGACATCCTATATGTAAAGAATGCTTTCGCAGCAGGAAAAGAAAAATATCTTGTTCCTGCAGAGAACCTGGCAGGTACGGAACTGAAAGATCTTGTAACAGACAAGAACGGAAATCTTGATTTCGGGAATCTTCCCGTAGGGACCTACTACCTGTTCGAGCACGCAAGCCCGGCGGCATATGCAGATCCTAAGGGCGTGGTGATCATCGAAGTATCATCAAAGGGAGTCAAATATAATCAGATAGATAATATCTCCTCCCAGAATACAGCGATCACCAGAACGGAAGCTGATGGCAAAACGGTTTACACACTTGTCATCACAAACACACCGGACGAAATGACACTTCCGATGACCGGAGGTCCGGGAACACTAGTTTATACTTTGATAGGCATCACCCTAATGCTGGGATGTGCATATCTTGGGTATATAAGACTAAAAAGAAGGGAGGGCTACTGATTATTCTTCACAAGATGCTTGGGGAGGATAATCAGGAAGAATCCCTCAAGCAAGGCCTGCTAAGGCAGGTGAAAAAGTAACGATAAGTAACATGCTTTAGCAGAAAAAGCGAACAAACAAAAACAAAATCTTTAGAAAAAGAGAGGAAAAGAAATGAGTAAATTAAGAAAAGTTTTTGCAGTGCTCCTTGCTTTAACAATGACTCTTGCAATGGGCATTACAGCATTCGCAGCTGACATCACACTCAACACAGGAGATCAGACAGCAAACCAGCATGAATACAAGGCATATCAGATCTTCAAAGGTACCGTAAACGGCGGAGAGATCTCCGTTACCGGATGGGGCGACGGCGTTGACACCACACTTGTTGGCGAAGCTCCCAACCAGATGCCTAAGATCCTTAAGGCATTAAAGGATGACACAACTATCGGTTCTCTCTTTGCAGACGCAAAGACCCCTGAAGCAGCAGCTAAGGTTATCTCCGGATTCAACGCAGATCAGACTATAGCTTTTGCAAAAGTAATCGATGACAACCTTGGAACAGGCGTAGATCCTGACTCAGGAAGCGCATTTAAATGGTCAGATCTTGAAGACGGTTACTACCTCTTACTTGACAGCCTTAAGACAGGCGCTCCCGATGATGAATATCTTTCAGCAAATATCGTTAAGCTGGCAGGAACAAACGTATCAGTTACAGTTAAGGGTTCAAAGCCTTCATCCGACAAGGGTGTTGAAAAGGCAGCTAATCCCCAGGCAAACGCTCCTACAGAGCACATCACTATCGACAATGCACAGGCAAACATCGGCGACAAGGTATTCTATACCCTTAAGGGTGTTACAGCTTCCAACATCGACAAGTATGAAGTTTACAAGTGGGAATTCGTGGATACTCTTCCTGTAGGTCTTGCATTCTATCAGATAGAAGATATCTACTTAAACGGAACATCTATCCTTGACACAAACCAGAAGCCCGTTAAGGCTGACCTTGATGTAAACGCAAGAGATGCAAATGCTACAGCAACACCTCCTGTTACAGCACACTCAGGAGTCAAAGTTACAACTCCTACCATAAAGGCAACAGACGCACAGGCAGCAGGAACAGCAGATGCTCCCGAGACCGGTGGCGGAACACTTAAGGTAGAATACAAGGATCTTACAAAAGTTATCACATCTGAAGATGCAGCAGCAGCAAACCTTTTAGTAGTATATTCCGCAGTAGTTACAAAGGCAGCTACACAGGGCGGTACATATGATGAGACAACCAACACCATGTATGCAAACTTCACACGTAATCCCAATGGTGATGGCGACGGTAAGACTCCCGAAGAGAAGGCAGTAGTTTACAACGTAACGATCAACCTTGACAAGTACAATAACCAGACTCCCCTTACAAAGCTTCCCGGAGCAGAATTCCAGCTTCGTCGTCAGAGATCTACAGGTTCTACAACAACCACAGAATATGCTGTAGTAGACTTTAATAAGGATACAATGGAAGGCACAGGCAAGATCCTTCGTTGGACAACGAACAGAGATGAAGCAACAACTCTTTCCACAGGTCCCGATGGCGGCACATATGCTCCTATAGTTGTAAAAGGTCTTGAGAGCGGTTCCTATGTACTCGTGGAGACAAAGGCTCCCGAAGGATACAATCAGCCCCCTGCAATAACAGATACAACTGCAACAGAATGGACAGTTACATTTACGGTTACAGCTACAGGCAAGGGCGCAAATGATGCAGGTCTTTCCAAGCTTGAGATCAAGGAAGTTAACAAGACAGGTAACATCGCATCAGCAACAGCTCAGAATCTCCAGGACGACGGCGCAACCGAAAGCGGAAACGGCTCCATCAGCCTTGGACAGGTAGGCGTTGATGTACAGAACACCAACAACCTTACACTTCCTTCTACCGGTGGTATCGGTACAACTATCTTCTACATCGTTGGTACACTCCTTGTACTCGGATGTGCAGTTCTCTTCGTATCAAAGAGAAAGATGGCAGCAAAATAATAAATGATATAAAATGATCATATAATATGATTATGATCCATGTTCCCGGGGGCCAAAAGGCCCCCAGGGGATCTGGATAAGGGAGAGCTCGGATGAAAAAGAAGAATAGACTTTCTACAATTCTACTGATCCTGGGCTTTCTGGTAGGTCTTGTACTTCTTTTATATCCTTCCGTGGCAGATGCCTGGAACCGAGGGATGGCTGTTCAGACCGTTGCTCACTATACGGATGCAGCCAGCGAGCTGAAGGAAGAAGAATATAAAAGACTTAAGGAAGAGGCATACGCCTATAATGCGGATATGGCAGGATTCAGCGATTATGCTTTGGATGCGGAGCTTAAGGATTACGATGCCATACTTAATTTGAGCAACGACGGTATGATGGGCTTTATCGAAATCGATAAGATAAATGTGACCTTGCCCATATACCATGGCACTGATGATACCTACCTTCAGATAGCAACAGGCCATCTGGACTGGTCATCACTGCCGGTGGGAGCTGTGTCCTGGGATCCTGAAACCCAGACAGTAGACCCCGATGACGGCGCACATTCCATTATCTCCGGCCACAGAGGCCTGCCCAGTGCCAGATTGTTTACGGATCTGGACCAGGTTGTAGTAGGAGATACATTTAAGATAACGGTCCTTAAGGATGTTTACGCATATCAGGTAGATCAGATAAGGGTCGTTGAGCCGGAAGACCTTTCGGCACTTCATATCGAAAAGGGTAAGGACTACTGTACATTAGTCACATGTACGCCCTACAGCGTTAATTCCCACAGACTCCTTATAAGAGGCTTCAGGATAAACCCGGCTGTATCCTACATGGTACAGTCAAATGCTACTCAGGTAAGGACTTATATAGTTGCCGTGGTAATGGCAGTACCCATACTGGTTCTTTTATTCCTGATAGCAGTTATCAAACCGAACAGATTTAAAAAGAAAAAATATATCGATGAGCAGATAATGGATGAGCTTGAGATAGCAGAGCTTCCTCTTTACAGGCTTGACCTTTCTGTGATGGAGATAAACCGTCTTATGAAGAGGGCGGAAAAACAGGATGACGATCGGGAAGATGATGAAGAATGATCCCGTCATCCGTAACTTACGAATGTAACGCAGTGTATTTGTAAAGGAGTTAAGATGAGCAGAATCAGAAAAAGGATAAACAAGATCCTGACAGCAATGCTGACTGTAGTACTGCTGTTGCTTGCAGCTCCTTTGGAGGTGCACGCAGAACTAATAGATATCGAAAGAGAGACCACATTAGAGGTCTACTTCAATGCATATGGTACCCCTATAGAAGGTATCGAATTCAGGGCATACAGGATAGCCTCCATAAACGAGTTTGCCGAAGGTATGCTCACAAGTAAATATAAAAGCTATCCCATAGAATTTCCTAAAAAGCAATCAGGATACAGAGCTTTGGCGGAGACCGTAAGAGGATATATTTCGGAAGACGGCATCACTCCCGATTATGCTGGTAAGACTGATGCGGAAGGCAGATACAATTTCGGTACGGTGGATCAGGGATTGTATGTCGTACTGGCAGATCCTTACGAATTTAAGGGAAAAACATATATACCGTATCCCATAGTTACACTGGTGCCGACGGTAGGTCTTCAGGGACAATGGGTCTATGATGTGGAGGTAAGTCCCAAATACAGGATGTATGAGCCCTCCGATGAGCCCATTAAGATAGAAGTCCTTAAGGTCTGGGAAGCATTAAATACCAACGGAGAGACTGCACATCCCGAGTCCGTAAAGGTTAAGCTTCTTTGCAACGGAGAGGATGTAGGTGAACCTGTAACCCTTAATAAGGATAATTCCTGGAGATACGAATGGGATGGCCTTGACGGCTCCAAAAGCTACGAGATAGTGGAATTGGATGTTCCAAGCGGCTATACGGTAAGTATAACGAAGGAAGGCACATTATTTACGGTAACGAATAAGGAAACACCGCCTCCTGAAACAGAAGTTCCGCCACCTCCCGGAGGGACGACCCCTAAGAAACTGCCTCAGACGGGACAGGACTGGCTTCTTGTTATAGGCCTTCTGATATCAGGATTTGTTCTTACGATCATCGGTTATATAAGAAAGAAAACGGCATAATGATCCGTATAAATAAATGTTGAATTCAAAAAGCTCTCGGGAAATGCATTTCCCGGGAGCTTACCTCTTTTTATGATTTCTTTGATACCTGCAAAGTGGTATTTCTACGGTAGGTAGGATATACTTGGAATACGGCAGGGTATCTTATAAAGGGGTGCCTTTTCGGAAGAAAGTATTGTCGAAATTTGTCGAATGGTTTGGATTGATAAAGGAACAGAACCGGAAGACAATGATAATATGATTCTTTCTGCCGCAGTCATACTTTTTTGAAGACTATCATCGCATCTTTATCTTCCGGCGGAGGCGGTAATGGATATTCAGATAGGAGATATTTTAAAACTTAAAAAAGAGCATCCCTGCGGAAGCAGAGAGTGGGAAGTGCTTAGGACAGGTGCGGATCTAAGGCTTAAATGTCTCGGCTGCGGGCATACTCTTTTGATACAGCGCAAAAAGGCAGAAAAGAATATAAAGGATTTAATAAGGGCATCCGAAAGCGGTGGGAACGGAGAAATATAAAGAAAACGTTGCTTTTTACAGGCTCTTATGGTAACATATTCGGGCGTGGCTTTAGGCCACATTTCCTTGCTCCTTTTTATAAGGGGCCAAAAGACCAAAAGGAGGTGCGAAAAATGGTTAAGTACGAATTAGCATTAGTCATCAGCACAAAGGTTGAGGATGAAGTCAGAGACGCTACTTTGGATAAGATTAAAGACATCATTGAAAAAGCCGGCGGAACCATCACAAATGTGGATGACTGGGGCAAAAGAAAACTGGCCTACGAGATTCAGAAAATGCCTGAAGGTTATTACTACTTCATAGCTTTCGATGCAGAGACTACCGTTCCTGCAGAGATCGAGAGCAGGGTAAGGATCGTAGACAATGTTATCCGTTACTTAGTTGTAAGACAGGATGCCTGACAGAAAGGTAGGGACAGCATGAATAAGGTTATTTTAATGGGAAGGCTGACCAGAGATCCTGACATCAGATACACATCCGGAGACAATCAGACTGCTATAGCCAGATATTCTCTTGCCGTAAACCGCTCTTATGTAAGAGAGGGAGAAGCAGATGCAGATTTTATAAATTGCGTTGCTTTCGGCAGGAATGCGGAATTTGCGGAAAAGTACCTTAAGAAGGGTACAAAGATAGCGGTTGTCGGAAGGATACAGACAGGCAGCTATACCAACAAGGATAACGTAAAGGTCTATACAACAGATGTTGTGGTAGAAAATCAGGAATTTGCCGAAAGCAAGGCAGCAAGCGAGAGAAACGGATCAGGCAGCTCTTATGCAGAGTCTGCACCGGAACCCAGCGGAGATGCCATAGACGGTTTTATGAACATTCCTGATTCCATCGAAGACGAATTACCGTTTAAATAATACGAAGGAGGAATAAATCGTGGCTGAAGAAAAAGATATCAGACCGGAAGGCGGCCAGATAAGAAGAAGACCTATCCGCAGAAGAAAGAAAGTATGTATATTCTGCGCAGATAAGAATGCAGTTATAGATTATAAGGATGTAAACAGAATGCGTAAATTTGTTTCCGAAAGAGGAAAGATCCTTCCCAGAAGGGTAACAGGCAATTGCGCAAAGCATCAAAGAGCAATGACTCTGGCCATCAAGAGGGCAAGACACGTAGCTCTTATGCCTTATATCGACGACTGATACAAAAGATGAGCAAAAGACCACAGAAGATCCTGTGGTCTTTTTTATTTTATTTGTATCATCTTAATTGCAAATATTACGGAATTTGCATATGATTTCAATATGAGCTCTTTTATGGGTCTCTATTTATAATAGGCATAATAGGCAAAAAAGAAGGATCTTTTAAGGTTTTAATATATGAGCATCAAAAGTTCTGATAATTACAAAATAACCATCGGTATATGTGCCCCTGTGGATGCGGGAAAAACTACTCTTTCAGAGCAGCTTTTGTTCCTTGGCAATGCCATAAGCAGGGTGGGCCGTGTGGACAATATGGATTCCTTCCTGGATACGGAGCAGATGGAAAGGGAAAGGGGAATTACCATCATATCCAAACAGGCATGCTTTACTTCAGAATACGAAGGAAAGGTCTTGGAATACACTCTTCTGGATACGCCGGGGCATGATGACCTTACCCCGGAAACGGAAAGGGTATTGTCTGTACTTGATATGTGCATTCTCCTTATATCGGCTGCAGATGGTATCGGTTACAGGGATATTGCCCTTTGGCGGTTATTGGAAAGCTACAATGTTCCGGTGATCATTTTCGTTAATAAAATGGATCAGATAAATGATGAAGCCATTTTTAAGAAAGAGATCTTCCTCTCCATGCATAAAGACTTTTCCGACGGTGTTCTGGATATAGAAGATCTTTATGACGAAGAAACATGCGAATACCTGTCTCTTATTGATGACGGGCTCATGGATATTTGGGAAGAGAAGGGTGCTTTTTCTTATAAGGATGTATCTCCATACTTCCGCCGCAGGAAGGTCTTTCCCGTTATATTCGGTTCCGCCCTTAAGGGAATTAACATGGATATGCTTCTTGAAAGGCTTAACAGTCTGGCAGAACCTTTCCCTGCAAAGGATGAGCTTTCTGCCACTGTCTTTAAAACAGGCAGAGGAAAGCAGGGAGAGAGGCTTACCTTTATAAAGCTTAAAGGGGGAATATTACGACCCAGGGACGAGATCGAGACAGTAAAGGACGGGGAATCAGAAAAAGAAAAGATAAATGAGATACGCATTTATTCCGGAGAAAAATACGTAAGGGCAGATACGGCTGTCCCGGGGGGGATATATGCTCTTACAGGTCTTAATAAGACATATACGGGACAGGGCATAGGTGCGGAAAAGGATCTGCCGGCAAACCTTGTACAGCCCTCTCTTAAATGGAGCATAGTTGCAAACGGAGAGGATCCTCTTAAGGCATTCAGGCTCTTAAAGGAGCTGGAGGATGAGGAACCGTTGCTTAATATATCATTCAATGAAAGGACTCGTGAGATAACGGCAGACATCACAGGAGAGATCCAGCGTGATGTTATAAAAAGAAGAGCCATGGACAGGCTGGGCCTTTCAATAGATTACAAACTGCCGAGAGTAATATATAAGGAGACCATAAAAGGACCCGTAGAAGGGGTAGGACATTTTGAACCTCTCCGCCATTATGCGGAGGTGCATTTGCTTATGGAGCCCTTGAGCCGGAATTCCGGTCTTGTTTTCGAAAGCAGATGTCCGGTAGATGAGCTTGCAATAAACTGGCAGAGACTTGTTTTGACTCATCTTAAGGAGAAGAGGCATAAGGGTGTATTAACGGGAAGCGATATTACAGACATAAAGATAACCCTTGTGGCAGGTAAAGCTCATTTAAAGCATACGGAAGGCGGAGATTTCAGACAGGCCGTGTACAGAGCTGTAAGGCAGGGCCTTATGACAGCAGAGAACATGCTGCTTGAGCCATATTACGATTTTTCCATGGAGCTTCCTAACACATATGTGGGAAAGATCATGACAGAGCTTGAGAACATGGGCGCAACATTTTCTCTTCCCGAAATAAACGGGGATATATCCGTTATAAAGGGAAGAGCCCCTGTTTTAGCCATGGTGCCCTTTACAGCGGATTTCAGAACATTTACCAAGGGGCAGGGACATTTATTTACCATGGCAGCAGGATATGATGTATGTCATGATGCCGAAAGTGTGATAAAGGGATCTTTATATGATCCGGATGAAGATATTGCAAATCCCTCGTCATCTGTCTTTTGCAGTCACGGATCGGGAGATATCATTCCCTGGGACAGAGTGCAGGAATATATGGCTATCCCGTATAAAACGGATCATCATCCTGCCGTACGGAAGGCTGCATATGAAACGGATGATGCAGCGGAAAAAAGGTCAGCCGCTCCTGTTACTGAGGAGGAATTGATAAAGATATTTGAAAAGACCTACGGACCAATCAAAACGAGGCTTCCGGAGGCTCAAAAAAGGATATACGGCGGGGAAGAAAAGGAATGGGTGCCGAAAGGCAAGGCAAAGAAGGAAAAGTCTTATCTTCTTGTGGACGGCTACAATATTATTTATGCCTGGGATGACCTGAGAAAGCTGGCGGATCAGGATATCAAGGCGGCCAGGGACAGGCTTGTGGATATCCTTTCCAACTTTGCCGGTTATTCTAAATACCATATAGTCTGTGTATTTGACGCTTATCTTGTAAAGGAGAGCGCAGAAAGAACATTCAGACAGAATAATGTGGATATCGTTTTTACGAAGCAGGCTGAAACGGCAGATCTTTACATTGAAAAAGCGGCCAAGGATCTGAGTAAGAATTATTATGTTACTGTTGCCACATCTGATTATGTAGAACAGGTCATCATTTATTCCGCCGGTGCAGAAAGATTCTCTGCCAGAGATCTTTTGCAGCTTATAATAGAAACGGAGCAGGAGATCAGAGAGAATTATATATCAGAAGCGGAGCCCGGAAGAAAAGGAACCTCGTCCACAATGGAAAAGGCCCTTCGTGATGCCGGATATCTGGAAGAGGAAACGGAGTAAATAAAAAGTTGTTTTTAGGGAAGCGGAGTAAATAAAAAAGGTTGTGCCGAAGGATCGCAGCGAAGCGAAGCCGGAAGGCAAAGGAGTAAATAAAAAAGGTTGTGCCGAAGGATCGCAGCGAAGCGAAGCCGGAAGGAAAAAGGAGTAAATAAAAAAGGTTGTGCCGGAGGATCGCAGCGAAGCGAAGCCGTAGGCACAACCTTTTTTATTTACGACACCTTATTCAAACTTCTCCAAAGAGAAAGTATACTTATCTCCGTCATTAACGGGAGTGGTGCTTACACCCTCAGATGCATAAACGCCGTTAACGTAGAAATTCCAATAGTAATCATCGCCCTGTTCATTGTCCAGGATAGAAGTAACGAATTCGCCGTACTCGCCGTCTTCCGTTACAACCTTAAGATCTTCATTCTCCTTAAGGACGCCTAAAAGGAATTCTTCGTCTGTAGATACACTTTCGTTATAGATCTTGTTCTTCTCTCTGTCATAGACGAGTATCTCGACTTCTTTGCCGCCTTTTTTGCCACAACCTGCTATAGCAAGAACAACCAGCAGGGCTATAAGCATTTTAGAAACTTTTCTAAGCATAACAAGCCTCCGTAAAATATTTTACCGTCAATTTTGATCGGTATGTTAATTATAATTAATAACTATATTTTTGCAACAATTCCCCTTATCTGTTAAGCAGGGTCTTGATCTTCTCGTTGGGATCAAGAAGAAGGGATATGGACTGGTCATGGTTCAAGGACTCGATGAGTATGGCTATATATTTGCTCATATCCACATTTATATAATAAGGTTTTTCAAGAAGCTCAGGGATCTGATATATAAGGTTGGATGTAAGTACCCTGTCGATTATTCCATCTTCGTAAGCCTTGTCGAATTCATCAAAGCCGTTCGTAAAGAGGCCGAAGGTAACACTTGCGATGACTCTTCTGGCATTTCTTTCTTTTAACTGCTTTGCCACATCAAGGAGACTTTCTCCTGAAGATATCATATCATCAACGATGATAACATCCTTGCCGTCTACGGAATCCCCCAGGAATTCGTGGGCAACTATAGGGTTTCTTCCGTTTACAACAGTGGTGTAGTCCCTTCTTTTGTAGAACATTCCCACATCAAGCTGGAGCATATTTGCGTAGTAGATGGCTCTCCACATGGCGCCCTCATCGGGGGAGATTACCATTACATGATCCTTGTCGAATTTCAGATCATCTATATTGCGGACCATTGCCTTTATAAACTGATAAATAGGGAGGATGTTGTCGAAACCTTTTATAGGTATGGCCGCCTGCATCCTGGGATCATGAGCATCAAAGGTAAGTATATTGTCAACGCCCATCTGAGCCAGTTCCTGAAGTGCCATTGCCGAATCAAGGGATTCTCTGTTGTTGCGCTTGTGCTGACGGCTTTCATAGAGGAAAGGCATTATAACATTTATCCTTTTTGCCTTGCCGCCAACTGCGGCGATTATCCTTTTAAGATCTGCAAAATGGTCGTCGGGAGACATCCTGTTTTCCACACCGAACATCTTGTATGTCATGGAATGGTTAAGTACATCAGTGATGATGTAAAGGTCCTTACCTCTGACTGTTTCGTCGATGGTACCTTTGCCTTCTCCGGAACCGAAACGGCTGCAGTGTGCCTTGATTATATAATTATCCTTCTGATAATTCTTGAAATGAAGGCTGTTTAAGTGCTCGCTCTCTCTTTCCTTCCTCCAGGCGGATATATAATAATTTACCTTCTCGCCCAGTTCCTTGCATCCTTCGGTGATGATGCCCAGCTCACCCACCGGAAGGAAATCATTCAAATTGTCAAATGTGGACATTGTGTGCCTCCCTGAAAAACATTTATTTATGATTATGGCTTGAAATAGCTTTTACAAGCCGTATATCATCACCCATCATGAGATAGATCTCGAAGCCTGAAAACAGTCTGGAAAAGATCCTGTCTGTGTACCGTTCCTTTATATCTCCCAGAGAAAGGTTCGTTGATATAATGGTGGACTGCTTTTTGATCATCCTTCTGTCCAAAAGGGCGAAGAGCTGGGAATCTGTAAAGGCATTGTGAAGCTCTGTGCCAAGATCGTCTATGATAAGAAGATCTGTATGGTAAAGCCTTTCCATAAGAACGGCTGCTTCCCCTGCTTCCTCCTCCTGACCAAAAGTGCTGTTTGTAAATATATCCTTAAGGGTTATGGCCGTCACATAATAAACGGACATACCCTTCTTTATAAGCTCTGACCCTATGCATGCGGAAAGGAAGGTCTTGCCGACGCCTGTGCCGCCGTAGAAAAGCATGTTGACGGGTTCTTTTTCAGCGTTTTCTATAAATTTTATGCTGTCCGCAAGAGCCTTTCTCGCGTAATCCCTGGGGCTGGCGTTGTCATCATCAGATGTCTCCGGATACATATCAAGATCGAAATCCCTTATGCTCTTGTCCTGGAGTATCACATTGAGCTCTTTATCTGCATCATTGTAAAAGAGCTCTGCCATGGCCTTCGAAAAGCAATGACATTTCTGCCCGTCCACATAGCCTGTATCCCTGCAGTCCCTGCAATGGTATATGTCATCCAGATAGTCCAGAGGATAACCGTTTTCCTTAAGAAGAAGATCCAGCTTTTCCTCCGTCTCCTTAAGGCGGGAACTGATATCCATATATCCCTTATCCCCTGAGATACGCATCTTTACCGCATTTACAGACATTTCCGCCATGGAGTCGCAGAGTGCCTTATAACCGGGCACCTTCTCGTAAAGCTCCTCCAGACGGCTGAAATAAAGGGCTCTGTCTTCGGAACGCAAAGCGTCGTAGTATCTTGTTACAGCATTGTATTGTTCGTTAGTTAATGCCACGATATCTCCTTAATTGTTTACAGCTTTAAGAGGCTTGTTTACCAAAAGTTTTTCAAGTTCCGCAAAATCGTAGGATCTCTGAGAGAATCCGCCGAACTGGTTTTTCTTGTTCTTGGTGTTCTTTTGTGATGATGTATTTTCAGGATCCTTTTCCTCTATCTCTTCCACAGTTTTATATCCTGCATCATGCCAGTTTGAAAGGATCTTTTCCACATATGACAATGAATTGCGGTTTTGGGCAATAGCTCTTTCTCCGGCAAGGATAAGGATATCAGTGCCGAAACCGAAGCGGCTGTACCAGCTGTCCAGTGTCCTTATTTCCTTTTCCGTGGGAGCGTGTGAAGAGCGGCCCATGGCCTTAAGAACGGAATAATATTTTTCCGATCTGGATTTAACCTGAAGCTTAGCCTTTTCAACCGTATCTATGCCTTCTTCCTTCCAGTTTATGGCCACCTTTCTCATATAAGCTGAGGAGGTCTTCTGGCTGTCTACACAGTACTGGAAAAGATAATCGCAAAGATCCATGGAAAATCCCAATTCGTTATACAAAAAGTCTATATCGGATGTATTTACGGGAGTTATGGTCTTGCCCATATAGCCTTCAAATATCTGATACAGCTGGGAAAGCTCCTCCTCAGATCTCTGAGCTGCCGCAATATCTTTTTCGGAAGAAGTATCCTCGGCAGCAATATCTTCGATGATATCCACGGAGTCATCATCTTCAGCCGTATCTGCCTGTTCATGCTTTGTTATGGGATTAAGCACCACCTTAAGATCATCTTTCTTTGTGATGCCGGAGAGCTTAATAAGGCCTTCGTCCCTCCAGTAGCGGAGGGCCCTTTTAACATCATTTTCGGTGAAGTTTAAGGTATCTGCTATGGATGCCACGGAAAGTTCCCTGTCGGCTTCCTGTCGGCTCCTTAAAAGGAACAGGTATACCTTAAGGAACTCACCGTTCGCCTTGACCATGTATTCGTCCAGAAATGTGTTGGGAATAGTGGTTACATGTTGATCTATATTAGAGTATAAACTGATCTTGCTCATTCGTATCTGACCTGCCTGTATGTTGGTTGCGGCTCTTATCCGCGGGGCTAAGTATAACACAGAACGGGATTTCGGAAAAATCCACAGGGCCGATACAGTGCCATATCTGACACATGGGGAAACGGTGTATAAGTGGGATTATTCATATTCGGTTTTTTTATACATTTCGTGTCCCCTAATGCTCTTTTGTGCTCTGCCGCGAAAAGCAGGTCTCATTATTTAGCATTTGATGCTCTATGCATAAAAAATATCCACGAAGCTTTTAAGGGGTACAACCCTTAAAAAATTCGTGGATAATGTGCAAAACTATTTTTTAAGAAGATTTTCTCCGATTTTAACAACATCTCCGGCACCTACTGTTATCAACATGTCACCGGTGGAACAATGTTTCGGCAAGAATTTTTCTATTTCGGAAAAAGAGGGAATGTAATATGCCTCTTTTCCCATTTCCTTAAGAAGAACTGAAATATCCTCGGAGCTTACTCCTACGGTATTTACCTCCCTGGCAGCATATATATCTGTAAGTATTACGGCATCCGCAAGGGAAAGAGCATCAGCAAATTCCTTAAGGAATGCATTTGTGCGGGTATAAGTATGGGGCTGGAATACACACCATATCTTTCCTTTGGATGCCTTGCGGGCTGTCTCCAGAGTTGCTCTTATCTCCGCCGGATGATGTGCGTAATCATCCATTATGGTGATGCCGTTTAGATCGCCTTTATATTCGAAACGCCTTTCCGTTCCCGTAAAGGACAGAAGTCCGTTATATTCCGCATCTCTTTCTACGCCCAGAAAATCGCAGGCTGCTAAAGCTGCAAGAGAATTTATCACATTATGCTTTCCCGGAACTCCCAAAGTGAAGGTCCCTCTCTTTTCGCCCTTTACGATCAGATCAAAAGTACCGTGGACGGCATCGTCGAATGATATATTTTCGGCGCTGTAATCGTATTCGGGAGAAAGTCCGTATGTGGCTACGCGGCATTTTACATCAGAAATAAAATAGGGAAGATCCTCTATGTCGCCGTTTATAACCAGAAGGCCATCCTCAGGGATCTTATCCGCAAAATCCTTAAAGGAGCTCCTAACATCATCTATATCCTTGAAAAAGTCCACATGGTCCATGTCTACATTAAGGATGACGCCGACTCTGGGGCATAGACTTAAGAAGCTGTTCGTATATTCGCAGGCTTCTGCCACGAAGCTTTCGGAATTTCCTACCCTTATGTTCCCGCCGATGGAATCCAGTACTCCTCCCAGAGTTATGGTGGGATCCTTGTCTGCAGCCATAAGTATGGAAGAGATCATGGAAGTGGTAGTGGTCTTTCCGTGGGTGCCTGATATAGCAACGGAATCTCTGTAATGGCTCATGATCTGTCCCAGAAGCTGGGCCCTTGTAAGCATAGGTATGCCGGAGGCCTCTGCAGCTACAAATTCGGGATTGTCCTTATGTATTGCCGCAGTATAGACGATAAGGTCCGTATCGGCCGTGATGTTTTCGGCCTTCTGGCCGTAAATAACGGATATACCTTCTTTTGTCAGCATATCCGTAACCTCGGATCTGTCCCTGTCGGAACCTGTTATGGTAAATCCCCGGTCCTTAAGTATAAGAGCAAGTCCGCTCATGGAGATGCCGCCGATACCCATAAAATGGACTTTGACGGGGGCATTGAAATCTATGTTATACATTAGTTCACATCCTATAAATGATCTGGGATTATTATAATCTTTCCTATGATAAAAAGCAAAAATATGAAAAGCCGTACAGAAAAAAATCCAAGAAATAACAGGTAAATTATACATAAAGGTTTACATTCCACATATAATATGCTATATTACCACTGCTAAGATAATTATTGGAGGTAAGGAAATGAATATTACTGATATTCGAGTACGTAAGATCGACAGGGAAGGAAAGATGAGAGCTGTGGTCTCAATCACTCTCGACAACGAATTTGTAGTACACGATATAAAGGTAATAGAGGGCGACAACGGGTTATTTATCGCAATGCCCAGCAGAAAGTCGGCTGACGGAGAGTTCAAGGATATAGCCCATCCGATCAATTCAGATACCAGGAAATGCATGCAGGATAAAATACTTGAGGAATACGAAAAAACCTTATCTGTGGAAGAATAAACCCTTTATAGCTTTATAGACCCTATTCTAGTAATAAGGAGCGCAAGCTCCTTATTTGCATTAAAGGGTCTTTTTTTCTATAATCAATCTACTAAGAAAAAGCAGGAAGAAAGTATGTATCTTATTGCAGGACTGGGGAATCCGGGAACAAAATACGAGCATTCCAGACATAATATGGGATTCGATGCCCTGGATCTTTTGGCCAAGGAATTTAATATAGAGATCAAGGATAAGAAATTCAGAGGAAAGACAGGGAAAGGATATATGGGATCAGAGCCCGTCGTCCTTTTAAAGCCTCTTACATACATGAATCTTTCGGGAGAGTCTGTTCAGCCGGCGGCTGCCTTCTACAAGATACCGGCGGAAAACATCATAGTCCTCGTGGATGATATAAATCTTCCGCCCGGAAAGCTAAGGATAAGAAAGTCAGGCAGTGCGGGAGGGCATAACGGACTTAAGGATATAATAAAAGCCCTTGGCACTCAGGATTTTATGCGCATCAGGATAGGCGTCGGAGAGAGAGAAGGGAAAGAAGACCTTAAGGATCACGTGCTGGAAAGACCGTCAAAAGAGGATGCGGCTCTTATACAGGAGGCTATTTTAAATGCAGTCAAGGCCTGTGCCCTTATGGTGGACGGACAGGTGGACAAGGCCATGAATCTATATAATTGATAAGGGGATCTCGATGAAAGCATTTATGGAACCCCTTAAAGCCTCGGGAGAGTGGAATAGTATCAGGGAGGACATTCTTAAGAATGTTTTCCCTGTTGCTTTGGACGGGTGTACCGATGAGCAGAAATGTCATCAGATATTCAGCCTTTCCCGGGATTTTAGGAATACTCTTATAATTACATACAGCGATACCAAGGCCGGGGAGCTTCTTTCGGGTCTTGGTTTTTTTGATGAAAAAGCGTCTCTTTATCCGTCCAAGGATCTGATCTTCTTCAGCGCAGATGTCCACGGGAATCTCCTCGTTAAGGAGAGGGCCCGCATCATAAGAAAGCTTATGGATAAAGAGCCTGTTACCGTAATAACCACCATGGATGCTCTGCTTGATAAGGTTCTGCCCCTTAAAGATCTGGAGGACGATCTTATTACCGTAAGCCCCGGCATGGAGATAGATCCTGAAGATCTGGAAGCAGCTCTTGTAAATATGGGATTTATAAGGTGCCATCAGGTGGAATCTCCCGGGGAATTCGCCGTAAGAGGCGGCATAGTTGATATCTTCAATGTTTCTGACGAATATCCCTACAGGATAGAGTTCTTTGATACGGAGGTGGATTCCGTCAGGATCTTCGACAGCGTATCTCAGAGGACCATCGAAAATGCTGAGAGCTTTACGGTATATCCTGCGGCTGAATATGTATTTACAGAAGAAGAAAGGGACAGAGCGGAAGAGGCCATAAGGAGATCCCTTGAAAAGAGTCTTGCCTCATTCAGGGACAAGGAGCTTTTTGAAGAACGCAACCGCCTTAACATGACGATCTCCGCATTTATGGAGGAATTCAGGGAAGCATACGACGGGACAAACATAGATTCGTTTATATCATTTTTTGATAAGAGCTTCGCTTCATTCCTGGATTATTTTTCGGAAGATGACACCATCATCTGGGTGGATGAGCCCAAAAGAAGCGAAGAGATGATAAAGGCTGTTTCCGATGAATTTACGGAGAGCATGGGAAACAGGATAACCGGAGGGTACATCCTTCCTGAACAGGCTGATGTATTATTCGATCCCGGGGAGATCTTTTCCAGGCTTAAGGACAGGAAGCTGATGCTGATATCAAGCCTTTACAGGAGATGCAGGACCTTTAAAGAGGAAAGCCTTCATCACATAAACGTAAGGGCTCTGGACAGCTTCTCTGGAAGTTTTTCTCTTTTTACAAAGGATATTTTAAGAAAAGAAAAGCAGGGCTTTCGGACTGTGCTGGTATCATCCTCAAGGACCAGAGGCGAAAGGATGGCACAGGATCTGAGGGAACTGGGCATAAATGCATTCTTCACATCTGACAGGGACAGGGTTCCCTCTCCTGGAGAAGTCGTTGTTTTAAAGGGCGACCTTGCAAGGGGCATGGAATATCCCTTTATTAAGTTTGCCATATATTCCGAAAGCGATATTTTCGGAGAAAAGAAGAAGAAAAGAAGGACAAAAGAAAAATATCACGGAGAGAGGATAAGCAGTTTTTCTTCCGTAAATCCCGGTGATCTTGTGGTTCATGTAAATCACGGTCTCGGAATATACAGAGGCATAGAGAATCTTGAAGTGGACGGCAGTTCCAGAGATTACATAAAGATCGAATATGCCAATAACGGAGCCCTTTTTATACCTGCCGCGCAGTTGGATCTTATTCAGAAATATACAGGGGCGGGAGGCAAAAAGCCCAAGCTCAACAGTCTTTATTCTCAGGAGTGGAATAAGACGAAGGAAAGGGTAAGAGGAGCCGTAAAGGAGCTGGCGGGAGAACTGGTGGATCTTTATGCCAGACGGCAGGCCAGGGAAGGCTACAGCTTTTCCAGAGATACGGTATGGCAAAAGGAATTCGAAGAGGAATTCCCTTATGTTGAAACTAAGGATCAGCTTACGGCCATAAACGATACAAAGAGCGATATGGAAAGCACAAGGATAATGGACAGGCTTATCTGCGGTGATGTGGGATACGGAAAGACTGAAGTAGCCATAAGAGCCGCATTTAAAGCAGTACAGGACGGGAAACAGGTAGCCATGCTCGTGCCGACAACCATCCTTGCGCAGCAGCATTATAATACCTTTAAGGAAAGATTCGGAAGCTTCCCCGTAAATATAGATATGCTGTGCAGGTTCAGGACAAAAAAGGAACAGGAGGAAGCAGTCAAAAGGCTTAAAAGCGGTGCGCTTGATATCGTAATAGGTACCCACAGGCTTTTGTCAAAGGATGTGGGATTTAAGGACCTGGGTCTTCTTATAATAGATGAAGAACAGAGATTCGGCGTTTCCCACAAGGAGAAGATAAAGCAGATAAAGACCGATGTTGATGTGCTTACCTTAACTGCGACGCCTATTCCCAGGACTCTTCATATGGGACTTTCAGGCATTAGGGATATGAGCCTTCTGGAGGAGCCTCCCGAGGATCGTCTGCCTGTTCAGACATATGTCCTGGAATTCAATCCTGAAATAATAAGAGAAGCCATTTTAAGGGAAGTAAAAAGGGGAGGCCAGGTATATTTCGTTTATAACAATGTGGCATCCATCATGGATATGACATCATTTATTTCCGGACTTGTGCCTGATGTTACTGTGGAATATGCCCACGGGCAGATGAAGGAAAGTCTTCTTTCGGATATAATGTACAGATTTATCAACAGAGAGATAGACGTACTTGTTTCCACGACCATCATAGAGACAGGCCTTGATATTCCCAATGTAAATACCATGATAATAAATGATGCCGATAAAATGGGGCTTGCTCAGATGTATCAGCTGAGAGGAAGAATAGGAAGAAGCTCCAGAACAGCATATGCCTTTCTTATGTTCAAACGGGATAAGATAATAAAGGAAGTTGCTGATAAAAGGCTTAAGGCCATCAGGGAATTTACGGATCTTGGGTCGGGATTTAAACTGGCCATGAGAGATCTGGAGATAAGAGGCGCCGGAAATCTTCTCGGAGCCCAGCAGAGCGGCCATATGGAGGCTGTGGGATATGATCTGTACTGCGAGATGCTGAAAAAAGCCATCAAGGAGCAGAAGGGCGAGAAAGAAACGGAAGAATTCCAGACAGAGATAGATGTAGCTGTTGATGCCTTTATACCTGATACATATATCAAAAATGAGTCCTTAAGGCTTGATACTTACAAGAGGATATCCCTTATAAGTACAAGAGAGGATGCGGATGAGATATTTGATGAGCTTACGGACAGATTCGGCGATGTGCCTTCTGCCGTAAGCAATCTGATGGAAATCGCCGTAATAAAGGAGCATGCTCACAGTGCATATATATCGTCAATAAAGCATAATTCCAGGGAAATGGTGATCACCATGTATAAAAACGCGCCTGTGGACATAAATAAGATACCGCCTCTTCTGGAGAAGTATACGGGACAGCTCACATTTAAAAATGTTAATACACCGTATTTTATTTACAGGCCTTTCGGGGATGATCTTAAGGATCCCCTGAAGTGTGAACTTTCGGTGATAAACGATTTCAAAGGATTGCTACTGAAAAACGAATAACTTATAATCGTACTGTTTATTAAGACGGAAAGGATCTTGAAATGAAAGCATTTAAAAAAGCAGGTTTATTAAGTTTACTTCTTGTTTTTTCTCTTGCACTTTCACTTTTGGCAGGGTGCGGGAAGAAAGACGTACAGGATACAGATGAAAGCGGATCGGAATCTTCCTCTCAGGAAGAGTCGGAAACAGAAGAGGCAGTGGTATATGACCCGGATGAAGTGGCAGTAACAGCCGGAGGTCTTACGGCAAATTCCGCTGAGCTTTTCTTCTACTATGCCCTTACAAAATCCCAGTGGGAAAATAATTACGGCATAACCGACTGGGATGTGGAGCTTTCCGGATACGGGATATCCTATGGAGAATACCTGAAGCAGCAGGTTGAGAATACAGTCCTCCAGGACATGTATCTTGTGGATCTGGCAGAGGCAAGAGGAGTACAGCTGACTGACGAAGAAAAGGCTGCTGCCGACGAGGATGCACAGAATTATCTTGCCGCCATGGATGCTGAAGACATGGAAAGATACGGGCTTAATATAGACAATGTGTCAGAGGTGCTAAGCAGAGCCACTCTTGCACAGAAAACATACAACGATCTTATCCAGGAAGAGCTTGATAACCTTACGGAAGAAGAGCTTAAGACCTGCGAATTCAAGCACGTGCAGCATATCCTTGTTTCCACAGACAGAGAAGTAGAAACAAGTGAGGACGGACAGGTAATAGTTCCCTCAGCTGAGGATACGGAAGCCTACAAGGAGGAAAAAAGGCAGGAAGCACAGTCTCTCCTGGACAGAGCAAAGGCCGGAGAGGATTTCGAAGCCCTTGCCAACGAATATACAGATGATTCCGGAGTGGATTATTATATAAATTCAGAAGGAAACGGACCTGACGGGATGAAGTTCTACGATGCTTTTGCAGAAGCGGCAAATAAGCTGGCGCCCGGAGAGATCTCCGATCTTGTGGAGATGACATACGGATTTCATATAATAAAGTGCATTGCCGATAAGGATGAGGCTTCCTACGAGACCGCAAGAGAGAATCTTGCAGCAGATAAAGTTGATGCATCATACGGCGAATGGGATGCAGAGGTAGACGAAGAGTTTTTTGAAAAATGGACGAACCTTAAGGTATCCGGTTAATAAGATTCGGACCGTGTCCGATCCGATCTGTATCTGATAACTGACGGATGCAGATCCTTAAGGGAAAAGACTCCGCAAAGCCATTTTAAAGAGTCAAACTTTTTGGACATTGGTAATGTTTCTGATATAATTGAGAATAATGTCGGATATGGCATTTAATGATACTGATGTTTTCCGATAATTAAGATCAAGGAAGTATTTATGAGTAA
This sequence comes from uncultured Eubacteriales bacterium, assembly GCA_902797845.1. GTDB lineage: Bacteria > Bacillota > Clostridia > Lachnospirales > Lachnospiraceae > RUG14319. The sequence goes on from CADBUJ010000027.1 coordinate 42,063, forward strand.
GGATAAGAATAACGGATCCAAAAATAAAAAAATAGTATCTATCATAGAGACTATCATAATAATAATAGCTTCGATCGTTTTTCTTGTAAGCGCCTTTTATCTTTTGAGATATTATTGGGTTGGTATGAAAGCGGAGAAACAGCATCAGGCCGAAAGAGAGCTTATAGAGTCTGATGCCCCTACACCAGAGGCCAGATACAGCAAGCTTTATGAGCAGAATCAGGATTTCGTGGGATGGATATCCATAGAAGGCACAAACATTAGTTATCCTGTCATGCATACTCCGTCAGACCCGGAGTTCTATCTTCATGCCAATTTTAATAAGGATTACGAATATGCAGGTGTTCCCTTTATGGATTACAGGTGCAACCCCAATCCTGAAAAGGCCAAGATCAGCGATAATCTTATAATCTACGGACACAATATGAAGAACAAGACCATGTTCTCCATGCTTACGGAATACAGCGATAAATCCTTTTATGAGGAACATCCCTATATCCATTTCGAGACTCTCTGGGAAGTGGGAGTATACGAGGTGGTAGGCGTTGTTTTTACGAATGCCTGGGGTGAAATGGATTCTGACGGCGGCGTATTTATGTATCACGAGATCACGAATTTCGCCGATGCTGAGGAATTTGACGAATATATGGAGAAACTTAATAAATACAAGCTTTATGATACAGGAGTGGATGTCACTTACGGAGACAGGCTGATAACATTATCCACCTGTCAGTATTCCCAGGAGGAAGGACGCTGCGCAGTGATAGCCAAAAAGATCAACCAGTAAACAAAATGATCAAATAAATGTTACGGAGGAGATTTAAAAATGAACATTTTAATCATTAACTGCGGAAGTTCCTCATTAAAGTATCAGGTCATCGACATGAGGAATGAAAAGGTTCTTGCAAAAGGACTGGCAGAGAGGATCGGAAGAGAAATGGGTCGTGTTATATACGATCCCGCCGGAGGAGAAAAATCCATCATAGAAAAACCCCTTCCCGATCACGAGGTTGCACTTAAGATCGTCCTTGATGAGATTCTTGACAAGGAACATGGTGTCCTTTCTTCATTAAAGGATATCGCTGCAGTAGGCCACAGAGTAGTCCACGGAGGAGAAAAGCTCATCCAGCCTACACTTATCAACAAAAGGACTCTTGATAAGATCGAAGAGGTATGCCCTCTTGCACCTTTGCATAACCCTGCTAACGTTATAGGAATCAAAGTTTGTCAGGGGCTTATGAAGAAGACTCCTCAGGTTGCATGTTTTGATACGGCATTCCATGCTACTCTTCCCGAGAAGGCTTATCTTTACGGACTTCCCTACGATTATTACACCGAATATAAGGTAAGAAAATACGGATTCCACGGAGTATCCCATAGTTATGTATCAAAGATGGCAGCCAAGATAATGGGCAAGCCTTATAACAGAGTAAAGACTATCGTTGCTCATCTCGGAAACGGAGCATCTGTATCTGCAGTTAAGAACGGCCAGTGCGTGGATACATCCATGGGCTTTACACCTCTTGACGGCCTTATCATGGGCACCAGAAGCGGAGAGCTTGATCCTTCCATCATAGAATACATAATGGACAAGACAGGCATGAATATCCACGAGATGATGAGGATATTAAACAGAGAGTCCGGTCTTAAAGGTATCACCGGCGGCGTTACGGATTTCAGAGATATCAATGATAAGATGGAGCAGGGTGACGAAGGCTGTATCAGAGGTATGGAAGCATTCTGCTACAAGGTTGCAACTACGATAGGATCT
>CADBUJ010000028.1 GCA_902797845.1 uncultured Eubacteriales bacterium
CGGGGACAGGGAGGAAAAGACCAAAAATCCGGTAATGGCCACCGTAGGGCAATGCATAAAAACAGCCTACGAGCATTTGAAGAAGGATCTTTCGGTATCCGTGACCCTGGAATGGAATCCGGGGAATCATTTTAAGGATCCCGACATAAGGATGGCCAAAGGCTTTTCATATTTATTGAATTGAGGTGTCTGCCATGATATGTGATGACTGCAATTATTATATGTGGGACGAGGACGACGAAATGTACTACTGCACCGTAAACATAGACGAGGATGATCTTGCCCGTATTATGGAAAGCAACTTCCGTCAATGCCCCTATTTTCGCCATGATGACGAATACCAGATCGTAAAGCATCAAATGTGATCCCAATAAAAAAGCAAGTCCAAGCGGACTTGCTTTTATCTGTAACTGCCACTAATACATGCTTTATAATATCCCCATTATTCCTTGGGATCATATTCAGCCCATTCGGATGCATCAGATTCCCGTATGGAATCCATAAATCCGGGAACGGATAGTAAATATATAGTTTCGTTTAACGCTTTCCAATCCTCTTCCGATACGATAACCGTGTTGCCTCCGGAGTTATTCGTTAATAATACCGGCTCCGAATTGTTAACTACATCTTTGGTAAGAGAATATAGATTTTTCCTTGCATTTGTAATACTGATCTGTTTCATATCCAGCCCACCTTTCTCACATCGGTTGTAACGCATGTTTTGCCTTAGGTTTATCCCTGGTCTTTTCTCAAAAATTCTTTTATGGCTTGCTTAATCAAAGTATTAACACCGATCCCGGCATGGTCCGCTGCGGGCTTTAATATATCGTTATAATAATTTATATCAATTTCAAAAGATATTCTCTTATATTTATTTCTTTTGAAATCGTTAATATAATTCATTCTTTTTTTATCCATATTTTCCCCCGTTCATTTTTGTTCAAGACCTCTCTGAATTTACACCAGCTAATTATATCAATAAATCATAAAAATATTAAACCTAAATATAAACTTTTTATCTCCTTATCCCTTGATCAATTATCTACCAAAAATGATCTCAATAAAAAACCCCGTACTGCGGTAATCTTCCGCAGTACAGGGGCTTTAAAAATTGTCCTTAAACCAGCTCGATTATAACTTCCATAGCTGCGTCACCCTTACGGGGACCGATCTTGATGATCCTTGTATAACCGCCATTACGGTTTACATACTTGGGAGCTATCTCATCGAAAAGCTTTTCTGTAAGATCCACTGTCTTTGTACCTGCTTTTCTTCCCTTTCCTTCTGCAGGAACGGAAGTTACAGGATAAAGAACCTTAAGCATCTGTCTTCTTGCATGAAGACGAGAGGGCTTATCAACTTTTATTGTTTTATCCTTTACGTCGAAAACAGTAACCTTCTTGCCATCCACTACTTCCTTGATGCGCTTTCCTTCTGCATCCTTTCTGGCTACCTTAGCCTGGACGGTAACGGTATCAAAATTATCCTTTTCCCTTACAGCCAGAGCAATAAGATGTTCAGCCTGTTTCCTTACTTCCTTTGCTCTTGCTTCAGTTGTTCTTATTTTACCGTTGTACAGAAGACCTGTTACCTGGTTTCTAAGTAAGGCTTTTCTCTGATCAGAAGTTTTTCCGAGTTTTCTGTATCCAGCCACCTTAGTGTCCTCCTTTTGTTATTATCAATCATTATCGGACTTGAGAGAAAGTCCCAGCTCCTTAAGCTTTTCGAGAACCTCTTCAAGAGATTTTCTGCCCAGGTTTCTGACCTTCATCATTTCGTCCTCTGTTTTATTTGTAAGCTCTTCCACTGTATTGATGCCGGCGCGCTTCAGGCAGTTATATGAGCGAACGGAAAGCTCCAGCTCGTCGATATTCATCTCCAGGGCTTTTTCCTTCTCGTCGTCCTGCTTTTCTACCATGATCTCCGCTGATTTGGCATTTTCGGAAAGATCTATGAACAGATTAAGATGAGCACTAAGCACCTTGGCAGCCAGACTTACAGCCTCCTCCGGTGACAGTGTGCCGTTGGTGGTAACATCAAGTGTAAGCTTGTCAAGATCTGTGACCTGGCCGACACGGGTATTCTCCTTTTCCATATTTACTCTCTCGATGGGAGAATAATTGGAATCGATGGCGATAACTCCTATGGCCATATCATCTGTCTTGTTTCTGTCCGCACTTACATAACCTCTGCCCTTAGTGATTGTCATCTCCATGGACAGCTTTGCATCAGGCGTTCCCAATGTGGCGATCACCTGGTCAGGATTGATTATCTCTATGTCCTGATCCACCTTGATGTCAGATGCTCTGACAACGCCCTCCCCTTCAAACTCTATATAAGCTTTCTTGGGCTCATCGGAAGAGCTTGTGTTTTTGATCGCCAGATTCTTTACATTCATCACGATCTCCGTAACATCCTCTTTGATCCCGGGGATGGAACTGAACTCGTGGACTACTCCGTTTATTTTGATACTGCTTACTGCAGAGCCGGGAAGGGAAGAAAGCATTATCCTTCTCATGGCATTACCGATAGTTATACCATAACCCCTCTCCAGAGGCTCCAGCACAAAACGGGCGAACTTGTTGTCATCCGATTTCTCGATTATCTCGATCTTGGGTTTTTCGAAATCAAGCACTAATGCGTCCTCCTTATTAAATTGCGATCCCTTTAATGTCCCTTATGAGTTATTACTTGGAATAAAGCTCGACGATAAGGGTCTCATTTACAGGAACATCGATCTGCTCTCTGGTGGGAAGCTCAAGGACTTTACCTGAAAGATTCTCATGATCTGCCTCAAGCCATTCCGGTGATGTTCTTCCGCCTGTAACTTCCAGGATATCCTTATATCTCTGGTCGCCCTTCTTGGCTTCCTTTATCTCTATAACATCACCCACCTTCAGCTGATAAGAAGGAATATTTACAAGCTTGCCGTTTACAAGAACATGTCTGTGATCAACGATCTGTCTTGCTTCCTTACGGGTCCTTCCGTAACCTAAGCGGAACATAACGTTGTCAAGACGAAGCTCAAGGAGGATCATCAGGTTTGTACCTGCAATACCTCTCATCTTGCTGGCCTTCTTAAAATAGTTTCTGAAAGGCTTTTCTGTTACTCCGTATATAAATTTTGCTTTCTGTTTCTCAGTAAGCTGAAGAGCATATTCACTCTTTTTTCTTGTGCCGTGTGTCAAAGTTCTTTTTGACTTCTTATCTATTCCCAGATAAACGGGATCAAGACCAAGGCTTCTGCATCTCTTCAGTACCGGTACCATATCTCTTGCCATAGATTTATACCCTCCCTATTAAACTCTTCTGCGTTTAGGCGGGCGACATCCGTTATGAGGAACAGGTGTCACATCCCTAATACTGGTTACTTCAATGCCGCAAGCCTGAAGTGCACGTATTGCAGCTTCACGTCCCGTTCCGGGACCCTTTACCATAACTTCAACAGACTTAAGTCCGTGTACTACTGCAGCCTTTGCTGCTGTCTCTGCTGCCATCTGTGCAGCATAAGGTGTGGATTTTTTGGATCCTCTGAATCCAAGTCCGCCGGCGCTGGCCCAGGAAATTGCATTTCCTTCGGAATCAGTCAAAGTAACAATAGTATTGTTAAAAGAAGACTGGATATGAGCCTGGCCGCGCTCTATATTTTTCTTTACGCGCTTTTTAGTCGCTTTCTTTACAGCTTTCTTTGCCACTTAAAGTTACCTCCCATTATTTCTTCTTGTTTGCTACCGTTCTCTTAGGTCCCTTGCGTGTTCTGGCATTATTCTTTGTATTCTGTCCACGAACAGGGAGACCCTTTCTGTGTCTGATCCCTCTGTAACATCCGATCTCCTGCAGTCTCTTGATGTTCATCGCGATCTCACGGCGAAGGTCACCTTCCACCATCTGAGTATTGTCGATCACATCACGGATCTTTGCTACCTGATCGTCTGTAAGATCCTTTACTCTGATATCGGGATCCACACCGGCATCCTTAAGAATACGAATGGAACTGGTCCTTCCAATGCCGTAAATATAAGTAAGTCCGATCTCAACTCTCTTGTCTCTGGGTAAGTCAACACCACTTATACGAGCCATCTATCTTTTTACCTCCATAAAATCTACTCTAAGAAAATCAGCCCTGTCTCTGCTTATGTTTGGGATTTTCGCAGATAATTCTGATGCTTCCTTTTCTTTTGATGACCTTGCATTTATCGCACATAGGTTTTACTGATGATCTAACTTTCACTTCAGTTGCTCCTTTCAAGGTTATTGTTGGGTCACTTGTCTCTCCAGATGATGCGGCCTTTTGTAAGATCATAGGGAGATAACTCAAGAGTCACCTTGTCCCCGGGCAGTATCTTTATAAAGTTCATACGAAGCTTGCCGCTTATATGAGCCAGTACTACCAGACCGTTCTCCAACTGGACGTTAAACATTGCATTTGGTAATTTCTCTGTAACGATGCCTTCAACTTCGATTACATCTGCTTTAGACATTCATGCTTCCTTTCTGCAAAAGCTTTGAGCGTTTTTCTGATCTCCTGGTCGGTCAATCCGTCTTCCGTAAGTAGGATCTTTTTGACAGGTTGTATGTGCTTCACATTCTTTTTCTTGGGATCTGCTATAGTTCTAAGCTTTCCGTCTGAAAGCCAGACTCTGTCTTTGTCGCATTTAACGACTATAAACATCTTCCCTTTGTCATGTCCTGCCATGGATATGACCGCCATACCCGTTTTGACGAATAGTTCCATGATCAAATTCCCTTTTCTTCTTCCATAAGAGTCAGGATCTCATACCCGTCCTCTGTTACAAGAACAGTATTCTCGTAATGGGCGGACAGGCTATTGTCCATCGTCTTTACTGTCCATCCGTCATCTGATACCGTTACCCGGCCGGAACCGGCATTGATCATGGGTTCTATGGCCAGCGTCATTCCTGAGATAAGAGTCAGCTTGTTATCCGGTACATAAAAATTATATACATCCGGATCCTCATGGAGTCCGGATCCGATACCGTGTCCGCAAAAATCTCTGACCACACCGTAGCCTTCGATCACTGCACAGTATTCGATCCTTTTTCCGATATCCGCAAGATCCGATCCTTCCCTTATCTTACTGACGCCCTGAAAAAAACAATTTTCAGTCACCTTTATGAGCCTTTCGGCATCCTCCGACACCTGGCCTACGGGCCATGTTCTGGCCGCATCGGAATGATATCCTTTATACTCCAGCCCCAGATCGAGACTTATTATGTCTCCCTCTTTAAGAACTGTTTTTTCATCAGGAATACCATGTATCACCGTGTCGTTCAAAGATGCGCATATGGCTCCCGGAAAACCGTTATATCCCTTGAAGTTGGGAGTGCATCCCAGATCCCTTATTATGGTCTCTCCGATGCTGTCCAGCTTTCCTGTGGTGATGCCGGGCCTGACTTCCTTCTTAAGTTCCGAATGTACCTTGGAAAGAAGAAGCCCTGCCTGTCTCATCAGACTGATCTGATGAGATGATTTGATGGTTACGGGCATCTTAAGCTCCGATCGCTTTCAGTAGATCGGAAAGTGCGGTCTCTACACCGCCTGTGGCGTCTACCGTTTTGACAAGTCCCTGCTTCTCGTAATACTCGAGAAGAGGATAAGTTTGTTCGTAATAGACTTCAAGCCTCTTCTTAACTGTTTCAGGCTTGTCGTCATCTCTTTGTATCAGGCTTCCTCCACATTTGTCGCATATATCACCCTTTGAGGAAGGTGCGAATTCAACATGGAATACTGCTCCGCACTGGGAACAGGATCTGCGGCCTGACATCCTATTGACAATATGTTCATCCGGAGCATATACATTGATTACATGATCCAGTTTCTCGCCTATAGAATCAAGGGCTTCCTTTAATGCCTCCGCCTGAGGAATGGTCCTGGGGAATCCATCAAGGATAAAGCCGTTCTCACAGTCAGGTTGCTGAATTCGATCAACCACAAGATCGCATACCAGGCTGTCAGGCACAAGCTCACCCTTGTCCATGTAACTCTGCGCCAACTTGCCCAGCTCCGTACCGTTCTTTATATTGGCACGGAAGATATCTCCGGTCGATATATGCGGGATGGATAGTTTCTCCGAAAGCAGAGCGGCGCGTGTTCCTTTTCCTGCACCGGGTGCTCCAAGCATTATTACTTTCATATGCTGCCTCCCTTCATATGTCCAACAACTGTCATTAGTTACTAAAATATATGCAGCGCATAACGCGTCAGCATCATTCACCCAAGAATCCCTGATAATGGCGTACCACCATCATGGATTCTATCTGCTTCATGGTCTCCAGGATAACACCGATGATGATTATAAGTGATGTACCGCCGAAGGATACGGAAGCAGAGAATAAACCGGAGAAGATTATAGGAACTATTGCAACTATGGCAAGTCCTATGGCTCCGATAAATATAACTCCCTTTGAGATGCCGCTCAGATGATCTGCCGTGGGACGTCCGGGACGTATACCCGGAACGAACCCGCCGTTCTTTTTAAGGTTGTCGGCGATCTCCGTGGGATTGAATGTTATTGAAGTATAAAAGTATGCGAAGAAAATAAGTAAAGCTATATAAATAAGCACGCCGAATGTATAAATGGGCTCGGCAGGATTGAACCAGTATCTCTGGCTCAGAAGCTTTACAACATGTCCCCAGAATCCTGTGGGCGTAGAGCCCGTCATGCTTATTATAAGACTGGGGATGGAAAGCAGTGATGATGCAAAGATCACAGGGATAACTCCTGCAGTATTGACCTTAAGAGGGATGCTGGAAGTATTTCCTCCTGTCTGCTGCCTTCCTACTACTTTTCTCGAATACTGGACCGGTATCCTTCGTTCTCCTCCGTCAAGGATAACGATGAATACTACCATAAACAGTATTATTGCTATGATCACAATGGCTGCCAATACAGCCGTTACGATATTTGAGCTTCCGGAAACGAATCTGGTATAAAGTCCTGCCATATCAGCCGGTATTCCTGAAAGGATGTTGATCATAAGGATTATGGAAATACCGTTTCCGACTCCCTTTACGTTTATCCTTTCACCCAGCCACATAAGGAAGGCTGAGCCTGCTGTAAGTGTGATCATTACCACAAGGACACTTGTCCAGCTTCTCTCTGTCAGATAATTGCTCCTGTAAAAGCCTATACCCATTGCAAGACCTTCTATAAGAGAAAGGCCAATGTTCAGATAACGGGTGATGGCTCTCATCTTCTTTCTTCCTTCTTCGCCTTCCTTCTGCATCTCTTCCAGCTTAGGTATCGCAATGGTAAGGAGCTGGATGATGATGGATGCTGTGATATAAGGCGTAATGGAAAGAGCGATTATGGACATGGTAGAAAAGGATCCGCCTGTCATGGCATTAAGAAATCCCATGGCTCCCATCTCTGCTGTCTGCTGCTCGAACCAGCTGGTAAAAAGAGCTGTGTTTACCCCGGGTGTGGGGATCTGTGCAGCAAGCCTTATAACGGCCAGTATCAGCAGAACGAAAAGTATCCTTTTCCTTATTTCCGGTACTTTAAATGCATCACGCAGTTTAGATAACATCAGATCACCTCGACATTTCCACCAAGAGCTTCGATCTTTTCCTTGGCACTTACGCTGAAGGCAGTTGCCTGAACACTGAGTTTCTTTGTAAGCTCGCCGTTCCCGAGGATCTTAACTCCGTCGATCGCGCCTTTAATAAGGCCGGCTTCAAAAAGATCCTGGATCGTTACTGTGGATCCGTCCTCAAATCTTTCCAATACTGTGATGTTAAGTGCTGTTATATTTTTTGAATTCCTGCAAGTAAAACCTCTCTTGGGAAGTCTTCTGTACAAAGGCATCTGTCCGCCTTCAAAGCCTATTCTGGGCTGTCCGGAACGAGCCTTCTGACCCTTGTGGCCCTTGCCTGCAGTCTTACCGTTTCCCGAGCCGTGTCCGCGGCCTCTTCTGAAGTTATCGCTGTGCTTGGAACCTTCAGCGGGATGAAGCTCCGATAAGTTCATTTTGGCACCTCCTATTAATATTTAAAAAATCAAATCTCCTCAACCTTAACAAGATGCTTTACGGATTCTGCCATGCCTCTCATTGCTGCATTATCAGGAACCGTTACAGTCTTATTAAGCTTCTTAAGCCCCAGGGCCTCTACCGTTTTCTTATGCTTGGGTATGGCACCTATGGGGGATTTTACAAGAGTTATTTTTAACTGTCCTGCCATTTCAATGCCTCCTTACGCAATAACTTCATCAACAGCCTTGCCGCGCTTCTTAGCTACTTCTTCGGGAGTCGTAAGATTCCTGAGTCCTTCGATAGTAGCAAGAACTACGTTCTGCTTGTTGTTTGATCCAAGGGACTTTGTACGGATATTTCTGTAGCCTGCAAGCTCCAGCACCTTACGGGCAGGACCTCCGGCGATGATACCTGTACCTTCGGGAGCTCTCTTAAGAAGCACATGTGCACTTCCGTAGATTCCCAGGAAATCATGGGTTATGGAACCGTTATCATCACGGGGAACCTCGATAAGCTTCTTGATGGCATCTTCCTTGCCCTTACGGATGGCTTCGGGTATTTCCGTAGCCTTTCCGAGGCCGGCGCCTATATGTCCGTTTTTGTCTCCCACTACCACAAGGGCTGCAAATCTCATGTTTCTACCGCCCTTAACAACCTTGGTAACTCTTTTTATGGAAACGACTGTTTCCGTAAGTTCCAGCTGGCTGGGATCTATCATTGTTCTTTTCATCTGTTCTCCTCCTTAGAATGAAAGGCCTGCTTCTCTGGCTGCCTCAGCCAGTGCCTGAACCTTACCGTGATAGATGTAACCGCCTCTGTCGAAAACAACTTCCTTAATGCCCTTATCAAGAGCCTTTTTAGCTATAGTTGTTCCTACGAGAGCAGCTGCAGCTGTGTCGTCTGTATTCTCAAGAGAAGCCTTGATTTCCTTTTCCAGCGTTGATGCTGAAACGATAGTTTTTCCTTCCGAATCGTCGATGACCTGAGCATAAATATTTTTATTGCTTCTAAATACCGCAAGGCGTGGGCATTCAGGTGTTCCTGCGAATCGGTTACGAAGCCTGTTGTGCTTTTTGATGCGCACTTCTGATCTTGACTTTTTGCTGACCATTCTTTCTCACTCCTTCTTTATTTAGCGGTCTTACCGACTTTACGTCTGATTACTTCGTAATCATACTTGATACCCTTGCCCTTGTAAGGTTCGGGTTTTCTCTTTTCTCTGATCTCTGCCGCATACTGGCCGACCTTTTCCTTGCTGATGCCGGAAACGATGATGTTGTTTCCTTCAACTGCAACTTCTATGCCTTCGGGATCCATCATCTCTACCGGATGGGAATATCCCAGGAAAAGCTCCAGCTTTTTGCCGGACTTCTGAGCTCTGTAGCCCACACCGTTGACCTCAAGAGTCTTCTTGTAGCCTTCGGAAACGCCTACCACCATGTTGTGGATAAGTGTTCTTGTAAGTCCGTGATAGGACTTGTTCTGCTTAAGGTCGTTGGGCCTTTTAACTATTATCTCGTTCCCTTCGATGGAGATCTCCATCTGAGGGACCATCTTTCTTGTAAGCTCTCCCTTGGGTCCCTTTACAGTAACTGTATTGTCTTCAGCAATATCCACTGTAACGCCTGCGGGGATAGCGATAGGTAATTTTCCTATTCGTGACATTTTTTTCTCCTTACTTAAATTGTCGGAATCTGGTCCGTTTTCAGTTATTACCAAACAAATGCTATAACTTCTCCGCCAACGTTCTCTTCTCTGGCTTTTTTATCAGTCATGATGCCTTTGTTTGTGGAAATAATGGCTATGCCCAGTCCTCCGAGGACCTTAGGCAGCTCATCCTTGCCGGCATAAACACGAAGACCGGGCTTTGAAATCCTCTTTAAACCTGTGATGGTCTTTTCGCTCTTGTCTCTGCCGTATTTAAGTGTAACGGTGATAGTCTTCTTAACACCGTCTTCTTTTATATCATATGCCTTGATATAACCCTCGTCCAAAAGGATCTTAGCAATAGCTTCCTTTTCCCTTGAACCGGGAATATCTACCGTATCATGCTTTGCTGTATTGGCATTACGGATTCTTGTAAGCATATCCGCAATGGGATCGCTCATCGTCATATCGGGCTTCCTCCTTTTCTATACTTTAAATGCTTTACCAGCTTGCCTTTGTAATGCCGGGGATCTCTCCCTTGTAAGCCAGTTCTCTGAAGCAAATTCTGCAAATACCGTATTTTCTGAGATAAGCATGAGGACGACCGCAGATACGACATCTTGTATATGCTCTTGTGGAAAACTTTGCAGGTCTCTGCTGTTTTACCTTCATAGAAGTTTTAGCCATTTTTTCCTCCTTATTTCGCGAACGGCATTCCGAAGCATGTAAGAAGCGCCTTTGCCTCTTCATCTGTATGTGCCGTAGTAACAAATACAACGTCCATTCCTCTTACCTTGTCGATCTGATCATACTCGATCTCGGGGAAGATGAGCTGCTCCTTGATACCGAGAGCATAGTTTCCTCTTCCGTCGAAGGAATCTCCGCTTACACCTCTGAAGTCACGAACTCGGGGAAGTGCAAGATTTATAAGACGATCAGCGAATTCATACATCTTATCGCCTCTAAGCGTTACCTTGCAGCCGATCTGCATTCCTTCTCTTATCTTAAAGTTAGCCACTGACTTTTTAGCCTTTGTGATAACAGGCTTCTGTCCGGAAATCTGCTCCAGATCCTTAAGGGCCGACTCCAATGCCTTAGCATTATCCTTTGCTTCGCCAACGCCCATGTTGATAACTATCTTATCAAGCTTGGGGATCTGCATAGGATTTGTATAATTGAACTGGGAAGTCATTTCCTTTGTAATCTCATTTAAATAAATCTCTTTTAATCTGCTACTCAACCTGTTTTGCCCTCCTTTCCGGATCAGTCTATTATCTTCCCTGTAGCCTTGGCTACACGGATCTTCTTTCCGTCTTTTTCAACGTATCCTATACGGGATACCTTGCCATTGTCGGAAAACATAACGTTGGAAATATTGATGGGGCCTTCCTGGGTGATGATGCCGCCCTGCTGATTGGAAGGTGAAGGCTTTGTATGCTTTGTGATCATATTTGCACCTTCAACTATTACAGTTCCCTTTTTGGGATCGATCTTTAATACCTTTCCCTCTTTACCTTTATCTTTACCGGCGATTATCTGTACGTTATCGCCCTTCTTAATTCTGATAGCTGACATGGCACCCTCCTTATAATACTTCGGGAGCAAGAGACACTATCTTCATGAAGTGTTTTTCTCTCAGCTCTCTGGCAACCGGCCCGAAGATACGGGTTCCGGTAGGTGTTTTGTCGTCTTTTATAATAACTGCAGCATTCTCGTCAAATCTTATATAGGAACCATCTTTACGACGGTTTGACTTAACGGTCCTTACCACTACGGCCTTAACCACATCGCCCTTCTTTACAGCTCCGCCGGGAGTTGCATCCTTAACCGTGGCAACGATGATATCGCCGATTCCTGCGTACTTCCTTGTTGATCCTCCAAGCACTCTGATGCAAAGGAGTTCCTTGGCACCGGAGTTGTCAGCAACACGAAGTCTCGTCTCCTGCTGTATCATGTTTATACCTCCTGTGGCTTATTTAGCCTTCTCGATTATACTAACCAGTCTCCATCTCTTATCCTTGGAAAGAGGTCTGGTCTCCATAACTCTAACCTTATCGCCTATACCGCATTCGTTATTCTCATCATGAGCTTTAAGCTTATAGGTCCTGTTAACGATCTTTTTATAAAGAGGATGTTTTACACGGTCTTCGATAGCAACAACGATGGTCTTGTCCATTTTGTCGGATACGACCTTGCCTACTCTAACTTTTCTAAGATTTCTTTCTTCCACTTACGATTCCTCCTTCCTTAACCCGTTACCTTGGACTTTTCACCGATCAGAGTCATGATCCTTGCGATATTTCTTCTGACTTCCCTGATGCGGCCTGTGTTGTCAAGCTGGTTTGTTGCGTTCTGGAATCTTAAGTTGAATAATTCCTTCTTGGCATTAACTAACTCTGTATTTAACTGATCAAGGCTTTTAGCCTGAAGCTCTTTTACGAATTCTTTACTTTTCATTGCCGTCACCGCCTTCTAAATCTGCTCGTGAAACGATCTTACACTTAAGAGGAAGCTTATGCATTCCGAGACGGAGAGCCTCTCTTGCCACTGCTTCATCAACTCCGCCGATCTCGAACAGTACACGACCGGGTTTAACTACAGCTACCCAGTATTCTGTGGTACCCTTACCGGAACCCATACGGGTCTCAGCAGGCTTTGCAGTTACAGGCTTGTCAGGGAAGATCTTGATCCATACCTGACCGCCACGCTTTGTGTATCTTGTCATGGCTACACGGGCTGCTTCTATCTGATTTGACTTAATCCAGCAAGGCTCGGCAGCAACAATTCCAAATTCACCGTTGGTGATCCTGTTACCTCTGAGGGCCTTACCTCTCATAGTTCCGCGAAACTGCTTACGGCGTTTCACTCTCTTAGGCATCAACATTATTTGTCACTTCCTTCCTTCTTGCTTCCCTTTTTATTAGGGAGGATCTGTCCATGGTTGATCCAAACCTTTACACCAACTTTTCCGTAGGTGGTATCTGCCTCAGCAAAACCGTAATCGATATTTGC
>CADBUJ010000029.1 GCA_902797845.1 uncultured Eubacteriales bacterium
AAAGCCACAGCAACGCTTAATGTGCAGGATGCGGTATACGACGGTCAGCCGCACGGCGCGGAACTTGTTTTAAGCGGCTGGGATCAGGAGGGTCTCTATAGTATAGGCAACACTGTTTATTATAAACAGAATAGGAATGGAAACTTCCAGTGGTTCAGCAATAACACCCCTCCTGTCGATGCAGGAATATATGAGATACGCCAAAACTTCCTTGTAGGTAAGATCGTCAGTTGGATAATATATCAGAATTATAAGATTGAAAAGAAACCTATAACGATCAAAGCGGACGACAAGACCTGCGCGGACATAGATAATGCGGACGCGCTTTCTTGGACGATGGAAGGCGAAGAGGACAACTGGTTCGAAGCGGAAAGAGCGGACATCAGGCTCGTCGTGACGGATGATGAGGGCAATGCCGTTGACCCGAAGTCCGCTCCGGAAGGCGAGTATGTCATCACACCTTCCTGGTATTGGCTTTCGGAGAACACAAACTATGAAGCGACCTTCGTGCCCGGAACGTTCGACACGCGCCACGATTTCGGCCAGTGGGCTGTGACGAAGGAAGCCTCTTGTACAGAGGCGGGAGAAGAAACGCGAGTCTGCTTGCGCGACGTGTCCCACAAAGAGACCCGTGAAATAGCAGCTAAGGGGGAGCACAGCCCGGCTTCGGCGGTAAGGGAAAACGAAGTTCCTGCAACCTGTGAAGCAGACGGCTCCTATGAGGATGTCGTCTATTGTGAGACCTGCGGGGAAGAACTTGGCAGGACGAAAACAACCGTACCAGCCACGGGCCACGATTATGGTGAATGGAAGGTGACGAAAGCCGCGACCGAAGCAGAAGAAGGAATCGAGACAAGAGTTTGCGAGCACGATGCATCACACACAGTGACAAGAGCGATTCCGAAGATGGAGCCGGCTGATCCTGTATCCTATATCAACACAAAAGGGAACGGAGCAATATGGACAAAAGGCAATTCCGATCAGCTGGAATTCATATTCAAACGCTCAGAAAATGACAGCGAAACATTTGAACGATTTGAGGGTATTTCCGTAGACGGAATAGCAGTGGATCAGGCCAGCTATGAAGCGTCATCAGGCAGCGCTATCATTAAACTCAAACCGTCTTTCCTGGATACGCTGTCTGTCGGAAAGTATACGATGACCGCACAATTTGATGACGGCAGCGCAACGGCAGAATTTACGGTCAAGGCGAAGCAGAAGGCTATGGCCACAGCACCGAAGACCGGTGATGGGAGCAATGCGTTGCTTTGGATCTGGCTGATGGCAGTTTCGATGGGAGTGCTGCTGTTTGGCGGAGACAGACGAAGACATGCGAAATAAATCTTAAAGAGTATAGTTATACTGAGAAGCTGCACCCTATGGTATACTTAGCCATAGGGTGTAAACTTTTATCCTTGACTAGGGGTATCAGGATAGACCAGTAGAGTATTATATACACCCATTAAATCTGACACGGTATCGAAGAACAGTGGGGCGAGTATATTGACGCACCCATATAAAAATGGTATTATGCCCTTGGCGAACAAGTATATCAGTGAGACTATAGATAAGAACAAAAAACATCTTACCGTAGCAGAAATTAGTTCAATCATCAAAAATATTTAGTGTAATCATCATAGCCTTATGCCTGATGGATCTATGCCGCATCATTTACAAGCATTATAAGGAGGTCTGATCATGTCTGTTTCTAAAGCACAGATTAGAGCAACGGAAAAATATAAAAAAGCAAATTATTGGAGGCCGTCTTTATGTTTTCCCAAGGCATGGGAACCCATTATACGGGAGCAGTGTGAAACGGATGGCGTCTCCATCAACAGTTTTATCTCCTCCATCGTGGAGGCTGAGCTAAAGAAAAGAAATAAAGAATAAGCCTTTTAAGGACAGGTATTTACAGGCATATTCCAATTTAACGGATATGCCTTTTTAGGATCACTTATTATACGGAGGAGCATATAATGGCCGAATATGATTATCTTGTAGTCGGCGCCGGACTCTATGGTGCAGTCTTTGCCAGAATGGCGGCAGACGAAGGGAAAAAGGTCCTTGTTATAGATAAAAGGGATCACATAGCAGGAAATATATATACGGAAAACATAAAGGGCATTGATGTTCATGTTTACGGCGCCCATATTTTTCATACAAACAATAAAAAAGTATGGGATTTTGTAAATCGTTTTTCCGGGTTTAACAGGTTTACTAATTCTCCTGTGGCAAATTATAAGGGGGAGATCTACTCTCTGCCCTTCAATATGTATACCTTTAATAAGATGTGGGGCGTTGTTACTCCCAAAGAGGCAGAGAAGATGATCCAAAAACAGAGGGAGGAGTCAGGCATTAAAGAGCCCTCCAACCTTGAGGAACAGGCCATAAGCCTTGTGGGAAAGGACATCTACGAAAAGCTCGTCAAGGGATATACGGAGAAGCAGTGGGGAAGAAAGTGCAGTCAGCTGCCGGCCTTTATAATAAAAAGGCTCCCCGTTAGGTTTACATACGACAATAATTATTTTAATGCGCTTTTCCAGGGCATACCTGTTGCGGGTTACACGGAAATGGTTAAAAACATGCTTTCCGGAATAGAGGTCAGGACGGGGAAGGATTTCTTCAAGTCAAAAGAGCTTTATATGTCTCTTGCGGAAAAGATCATATTTACAGGGCCCATCGATGCGTATTTCGACCATTGTCTGGGGCCTCTTGAATACAGAAGCGTCAGATTCGAAACAGAGGAGCTTGAAACGGATAATTATCAGGGCAATGCTGCCGTTAATTATACGGATGCGGATACGCCATATACAAGGATCATAGAGCATAAATGGTTCACCTTCGGAAAGGACAGAGAGGGAAAGGATATAAAAGGGACCATCATATCAAAGGAATATTCCTCGGAGTGGACATTGGGACAAGAACCTTATTATCCCGTAAATGATGAAAAAAATGCCGATCTTTACAAGGCATACAGGGCGCTTGCAGACAAAGAGGAAAAGGTGATCTTCGGCGGAAGGCTCGGGGAATACAGATATTATGATATGGATGCCGTAATAGAAGCAGCCATTAACAAGGCAAAGGAGCTTCTTTAAATGGCAGAAAAAAAGATCCTTGTGATCTCGGATGATCACGGCAATGTGGGAACTATCCTCCAGGTAATAGAAAAGGAATCCCCCATAGATATCCTTGTCCATTGCGGAGACAGCCAGGAGGATCTTTATTCCTTTCTTGATGACGGAAGCTTTACCCTTATAGCCGTAAGAGGAAATATGGACTACTACCCGTACAGCGAGCTTATGGTCCTTGATGTGGGGAAATGCACTCTTATGGCCTGTCACGGTCATAAGCTGGGGGTAAAATATACAAACGAAAATCTTATTCTTTCAGCCATGGAGCATAAGGCTGATATAGTTCTTTTCGGCCACACCCATATGAGCGAGGAGTTCTTTCACGGGAGAACCCTGTTTTTTAATCCGGGAAGCATTGCTTACCCCAAAAGCGGCGGAAAGGGGACATACGGCATCATTTATATGGATGAGGAAGGCGGGCATTACCGCACTAAAATAAAAACAATGGATCAGGAATAATTATTCCAAATAAGCTTTTACCATCATAGAATCTCAATATCAGGCTGCGTATAAGGAACTGCATCACCTTACATATAATAAAGAAACAGATACAATCTTAGACAGTGGTGCAGCCCATGAAAGAGATCGTCCCAATGGAGTCTTATAGGAACGGTAATAATAGGTGATCAGCTTTAGAATTGTATTACAAATGTATAAAAATACAATTTTAAGTTTGCAAAGGACAGGTTGCTTTATTATAATGGTTTAAAATAAGTAGCATTGCTGATGGGACGCTTTGACTATATTATTTGAAACATCTTGGAATGCGTAAAAAAGGAGAATGGTAATGCAACTGAATTTGACTACAGATTATGCAGTGCGCTGTATACTTTGCTTAAGCGGGAAGAAGGGGTCGATACCCGCTAAGGATATCTGCGAATTTGCAGCCATCGGAAAACCTTACGGATACAGAGTACTTCATCTGTTGAAGGAAGCCGGAATAGTCGAAATGAAGATGGGAGCCAACGGAGGATTTACTCTTCTTAAGGATCCAAAAGATATAACACTGCTGGAGATTATGCATGCCACGGAAGATACTGTAAAGATCAACAGATGTCTGGAAGACGATGGCTATTGCAGCAACAGCGGTGTCGAAAAGTGCTGCGCAGTCCACAGATTTTATCAGGGCATGCAGAACTACTTTGAAGAGCTGTTAAAGAATATTACCATAAAGGATATGGCTGACAGCAAAGATATTTCGGAGATAGTCAATAGGGTAAAGAAAAAGTAACGGATAAAAAAGCGGGGCCCCTCGCTTTTTTTATGCAATGATCTTCCTGTAAAAGGAAGACCGGAGAGAAAAAAGGAGTTTTTATGCGCCTGAGGAATGTCCCCGGGGCCAGAGAGGATCTGGCGGATTTTGAAAGAGAATTTGATTGGGATAGCCTGAAAGATAAGCCTGTTAAATGGGGAGATGTATTCGGAAATACTGATCCCATAATGATCGAGATAGGAATGGGCAAAGGTGGCTTTCTTACCCGCCTTGCTATGTGCAGTAAGGGTACAAATCTTATCGGAATAGAAAAATTCTCCAGCGTACTTATAAGGGCCGTGCAAAAAATAGAACAGCTTGAAAATGCCGGAGAAGACCTTTCTAATATACGGCTGATCAGAATGGATGCGGAGAATATAGACAAGGTCTTCGGCGAAAAAGAGATAGACAGGATATATCTTAATTTCTCCGATCCGTGGCCCAAGGACAGGCACGCAAAAAGAAGGCTTACATCAAGGCAGTTCCTGGGCCGCTACCAAAGGATTTTAAAAGACGGCGGGGATATTATCTTTAAGACAGACAACAAAGATCTTTTCGATTTTTCCCTTGAAGAGGCGAAGGCATCAGGCTGGGAGCTTCTCCATATAACTTATGATCTCGGAGACTCTGATCCTTCAAATATAATGACGGAATATGAAGAAAGATTCCGCAGTATAAATAAACCTATCTGCAGAATGATAATAAAAAAGCCATCGGATTGATGTTCCGATGGCTTTGATTATTTTATTCTTCTTTAAAGGTATCTGCCACATCCCCGATGACTTCTTCAGCGCCGGGGATGTTTTCGATCACACCGGCTTCCTCTTTCGTATCTTTTTCCTCCGTGCCCGGGTCTGCCGGCTCTTCTGATAAAGCCTTTTGCTTCTTTTTATAATCTATCCAAAGACCTGCAAGATAAACCAGGACAGCCACAACAGGGACGCCCAGGAACATGCCCAGCACTCCTACCATGTAACCGCCCATGACCACAGCCAGGATGACCCATATGGGTGCAAGGCCTGTGGCATTGCCGAGGATCTTGGGTCCCAGATAATTGCCGTCGAACTGCTGAATAACAAGTATCATGATGGCGAAGATAAGAGCCGAAGAAGGCTTTATGGCAAGGAACAGGAGTATTCCCGGTATGGCTCCGATAATGGGTCCGAAATAGGGGATCATATTGGTGAATCCGACTATAAGGCTTAATATAAGGCTGTATTCGTGGAAGCCCGGCACTCCGAAGAGACCGATAAGGTTCATTGCCACAAATGTAATAATGCCGATTATAAGGGAGTCTATGGCCTTGCCTATAAGGAAGTTTCCGAAGATCTTGTTGCTCGTATGTGCGATCTCCCGGAAGTTCTCGCTTTTATCCTTGGGCAGAAAAGCATCGGCTATATCCAGGATACCTGCCTTTATACGCTCCTTGTCCCACAGGAAGTATATCGAAAGTATAAAGGTCATGGCTACTGTATAAATAAAGGATATGGTCGAACGGCTGATGGAATAAAGACGGGGCAGGATACTTTCTATGGCTGTAGTCGCATCATTGAAGAGCAGGCCCATATTCTTATCCATGAATTCTTGAACGAAACTGAGATCCAGCTCCGGATGACGTTCAACAAATCTGTCGAAGGTATTTTTTGCATTATTATAAAGATCTCCGGAACGGTCTATAAGACTTGAGATCGTTTCTATCATCTGAGGGATTATAACTGCAAGGATGAATATAAGGACTCCCACCACGATGATGTATGTGATTATAACGGAGATAACTCTTTTATATCCTCTCTGCTCCAGCTTTTCAGGTACAGGTTTTTTACGGATCTTATAAAACAGGAACTTTTCTATGCTGTCCGAAAGGGCGGACAGGAAATAGGAAAGGATAAATCCGTAAAGGAAAGGAGATACAGCCTGGAAAAGAGATGCAAATCCCGATTTGGTATTGGACCAGTTTCCGAAAAGGTTGTAGCAGATGAGCATAAGGACAAACAGGATAAGTATATATGCCCCAAGCTTTACATAATTCTTTTTACTGTTTTTCTTGTTATTATCAGGGTTCATTTAGACTCCAAAAAACTGTTGATTTTTTATAATAACTAATATATAATTAGCTTCGCGTTATTTTACTAAGCGCCTTTAGCTCAGCTGGAAGAGCACCTGACTCTTAATCAGGGTGTCCAGGGTTCGAGCCCCTGAAGGCGCATAAAAGTTCCGGTTTGACGGCATTTACTGTTGGGTCGGGGCTTTTTTATTTGTTTATTTTTAAGAAAGCTCCGAAGACCATCCGACATCATATAGAGTAGCACTAAATCTTCGGCCTTACAATATGTTAAAAGCCTGTTTTTCTTGACATATAAGGCTTTCGGAAACTATAATAAACAATACTGTTTTTATAAGTTACTCCATGTATAAAAGAGGAAGAGAAATGAAAGCAACAGAGATCAGAGACCTGTTTAAAAGAACAGAGGAATTTATCGATAAGGAAATAACCGTAAACGGCTGGGTCAGGAGCATTAGGGATTCCAAGACCTTTGGCTTTATAGTGCTTCACGACGGAACCTTTTTTAAGCCTCTTCAGGTAGTGTTCCACGATTCCATGGATAATTTCGACGAGATAAAAAAGACAAATGTGGGAGCGGCCATAATCGTTACAGGAAAGCTCATAGCTACACCTGATGCAAAGCAGCCCTTCGAGCTTCAGGCAGAAAAGATAGAGATAGAGGGAGCATCAACACCGGATTATCCCCTGCAGAAAAAGAAGCATTCCTTCGAATATTTAAGGACTATCTCACACCTGAGACCCAGAACGAACACCTTCCAGGCTGTTTTCAGAGTAAGGTCTCTTGTAGCTTATGCCATACATAAATTTTTCCAGGAGAACGACTTTATCTATGTTCATACGCCCATAATCACCGGCAGTGATGCAGAAGGCGCTGGAGAGATGTTCCAGGTAACAACTCTTAATATGGAGAATCTCCCCTTAACAGAGGATGGAAAGCCTGATTATTCAAAGGATTTCTTTAATAAACCCACAAACCTTACGGTTTCCGGACAGCTTAACGGCGAGACCTTTGCCATGGCCTTCAAGAACATATATACCTTCGGCCCCACCTTCAGGGCGGAGAATTCCAATACAACGAGACATGCTGCGGAATTCTGGATGATAGAGCCTGAAATAGCCTTTGCCGATCTGGAGGACGATATGGAGATCGCTGAGGCAATGCTTAAATATATCATCAATTATGTTCTGGAGAATGCACCGGAAGAGATGGAATTCTTTAATAATTTCATCGATAAGGGCCTTCTTGAAAGACTGGAAAATGTCGTAAACTCCGATTTCGGTCGTATTACATATACGGAAGCCATAGATATACTTTCAAAGAATAACGATAATTTCGATTACAAAGTATCCTGGGGATGTGATCTTCAGACAGAACACGAAAGATATCTTACAGAAGAAATATTTAAGAGACCGGTCTTTGTAACGGATTATCCCAAGGACATAAAGGCTTTCTACATGAAGCTCAATCCCGACGGAAAGACTGTGGCAGCCATGGATTGCCTCGTTCCCGGCATCGGGGAGATAATCGGCGGCAGCCAGAGAGAGGATGATCTGGAAAAGCTTGAAAAGAGGCTGGAAGAGCTTGATATGGAAAAGGATATTTACGATTTTTATCTGGATCTGCGCCGCTATGGCTCGGCAAGACATGCAGGATTCGGCCTGGGCTTTGAAAGAGCGGTAATGTATATCACAGGTATGGGAAATATAAGGGACGTGCTTCCGTTCCCCAGGACCGTAAACAACTGCGAACTGTAGATCCATTCGATTTAAGGAGGGGTCCTTCGGGGCCCCTGTATTTTTATAGAAGTAATAATAAATCTAAAGGAGGAAAAGGATATGAAGATCGTTGTGCCGGATGGTTATACCAGCGAGAAGAATTTCAAGAACACCCAGATCGCCATCAAACAGGTCAAAGATTATTTCCAGAAAGCGTTGGCCAGAAGGCTGAACCTTACCAGAGTTTCAGCCCCTTTATTCGTAGAAAAGAGCACCGGCATAAACGATAATCTCAACGGTATCGAAAGGCCTGTGGAATTTGATGCTCTTGAGCATCCTGACGATAAGATAGAGATAGTACAGTCATTGGCAAAATGGAAGAGGATGGCCTTAAAGGAATACGGCTTTTCCTACGGAGAAGGTCTTTACACGGACATGAATGCCATTAGAAGGGATGAGGAGACCGACAATATCCATTCCATTTATGTGGATCAGTGGGACTGGGAAAAGATAATCGACAAAGATGAGCGGAACATAGATACGCTCAAGACCACGGTAAAGCTTATTTATGCGGCTTTAAGAGATACGGAAAGATATATCTACAGCGAATATGAAGAGATAAAGCCTATCCTTCCCGAGGAGATAACCTTTGTCACATCCCAGGAGCTGGAGGATGAATATCCTGATCTGACACCGAAGCAAAGAGAGAATACCATAGCAAGGCTTAAAAAAGCCGTGTTTATAATAGGTATAGGAAATAAACTCAAGTCCGGAGAAAGACACGACGGCAGGGCCCCCGACTATGATGACTGGTCCCTGAACGGAGACATAGTCGTTTATTATCCCATACTGGATATGGGGCTGGAACTTTCCTCCATGGGAATAAGAGTCGACGAGGAAAGCCTTAAGAAACAGCTGATCGAGGCGGGATGCCCGGAAAGAGCTGATCTTCCTTTCCAGAAGGCGCTTCTTGCAGGAGAGCTTCCGTATACAATCGGCGGCGGCATAGGTCAATCCCGCATATGCATGTTCTTTTTAAGGAAGGCTCATATAGGGGAGATCCAATCCTCTGTATGGCCCAGAGAGGAAAGAGAATTTGCAGCAAAAAATCAGATCCTGTTATTGTAAAGGATCCTGCTCCTTAAGGATCGGGTCATGCAATAGATATTGATCATCTTATAGATTCGGGCTGTTGCTTTTAAGCGACAGCCTGTTTTAAGAGGAATATATTTTACATGGAAGAAAAAAAGAACAATCCGGGCTATCAGCTTATGCTTCTTTTGGCCGCATTTGTCTGGGGAATAGCGTTTGTTGCTCAGAAAACAGGCATGGAGCATGTGGGCCCGTTTACATTTGCCGGAGTAAGGTTTTTTCTGGCAGGCCTTGTGCTCATACCGGTGCTGATCATTTTTTCGGGCCGTAAGATAAAGGCCATGGAAAAAGAGGCCCGTAAGGCATATATAAGAAACAGTGTCCTCTACGGTCTTATATGCGGAGTCATAATCTTTGTGGCTACGTCCCTGCAGCAGTTCGGCATACTTACCACATCTGCAGGAAAAAGCGGCTTTATAACAGCCTTATATATCGTGCTCGTTCCGGTCATTGCCGTATTTCTTGGAAAAAGGGCAGGATACAAGGTATGGATAAGCATAGCTTTGGCAGTTGTGGGAATGTTCCTTCTGTGCATAAAGAACGGCGAGGATCTTTCCATGAGCTCCGGAGATATCTTGCTTATACTTTGCGCCATCGCATTCAGCTTTCACATAATCGCCGTTGACGGATTAAGCGTAAAAGGCGACGGCATCATCATATCCATGGTACAGTTTTTAACATGTTCTCTTATATCCCTGATCGCTATGATGATTTTCGAGGAACCTACCGTATCAGGTATCCTGGATGCAAAGATCCCCATTTTATATGCAGGCATAATGTCAGGAGGCGTGGCTTATACATTCCAGATAATAGGACAGGCCAAGGTACAGCCGGCCGTTGCGTCTCTACTTATGAGCATGGAGTCTGTATTCTCGGCTCTTGCAGGCTTTGTCATCCTGAGAGAGCGTATGACAGGCAGGGAGCTTGTGGGATGTGCCCTTATGTTTGCGGCAGTTATCCTTTCTCAGCTGCCGGAAAGAAATCGGGTAAAGGCAGAAGAAGAGGCAGAGACAGAACAGAGCATATAAAAACAAAATAATAAAAAAGATATAAAAAAACTGGCCCCGGGAAATCCCGGAGCCTTTTTTTTAGAGAGAGGGTACGGTTTCAAAAACCGTAAAATTATGAAAAAGATTCTTTTCGAGCTTAAGATGACCTGTTGTCATCTTAAGAAGGAGTATAGACACAGAATGTGGATAATATTTGTGTAAATTGTGAAATAATTGTGAAACGCCTATTTTGTTTTATACCTCTGTAGTATAGAATGGGATTTAAGATCAGGAATGGAACATACCATGAATAAAAAGATCATTTTTCCCCTTATAGCATTGATAGTCCTCATTTCGGCCCTCCTGGGGGTCTATATTTACGTTGCCTTAAATTACAGGGACAGGTTTTATAAAGGCACCGTAATAAACGGGAAAGATGTTTCTGATCTTAAGGTAGAAGAAGTAAAGGAGCTGTTCTCTGAAGAGGCAGTATCCGATTTTAAGCTTACTTTATGGGCCTTTGACGGAGAAGAGATAGAGATCGCTCCCGAAGATATCGGCTTTAATGCGGATTACAGCGGACTTTCGCAGATAAAGGAGGAGCAGGGTCATTACAACTGGGTCATAGCAAACGGAAAAGATAAGGAATATGAGTTAAAGCCCCTGTTATCCGTAAGTGATGATGCCATGGGATCCTTTATAGACGGCCTTAGCATCATGCAGGAGGATAAATGGGAAAAGCCTCAGGATGCCAAAGTAGTTAAGGACGAAGAAAAGGGATATATAGTTATACCCGAGACTCACGGCAATGTGATCATAAAGGATAAGCTGATGTCCTGTATAAGTGATGCCGTAAATAACGGAGAACCCATTGTGGATCTGGAGGAGAAAGGCTGTTATGAAAAGGCCGGCATCACTTCCGGATCACCTGAGATACGCTCTGTTATGGATAAGATCGAAAGGTTTACAAATGCCGTGATCACATATGATCTGGGAGAATACAGCTTCGATCTGGACAAAGAGACGACAAACCCCTGGATAGACATAAACGAGAACGGCGAGGCTTATATAAAGGAAGAGCTTGTAAGGGAGTATGTGGAGGAGCTCTATAAAGAGTATTCCACCATGTATAAGACAAGGCTCTTTACTACTTCTGCAGGAGAAGAGGTAGAGATAGAACCGGGAAATTACGGCTATATCGTGGATAAAGAGGGAGAATTTGCCGAGATAATAAAGGACCTTGAAGGGGGCAGGCCTGTTAAGAGAGAAATGGTCTATTCCTACGACGGCAGGACTCATGACAATCATGATATCGGAGATACCTACATAGAGATCAGCATAACGGACCAGCACCTCTGGTATTACGAGGAGGGAGAGCTTGTCCTGGACTGCGATATAAGGACAGGATGCATAAACAGAGGACAGGGTACGCCCACGGGCTGTTATGAGGTAAGGACCAAATACGAGAATATTGTTCTGGTGGGAGAGGATTACAGATCGCCGGTGGATTTCTGGATCGGCTTTTATAAGAATTCCATCGGGATGCATGATGCCTCATGGGTATCCCAGTTCGGTGGAGAGACATATAAGTGGAACGGATCTCACGGCTGCGTAAATATGCCCTACGAAAGTATAAAGGAACTGTTTTCCCGTGTTGAACTGGGAGTTCCCGTAGTGGTATACTGGGTATAAGGAACGGGTACGAATATCCGTTTTCTTTAATGGGATAAAAGTATAGGGGAATACTTTTTCGGAGGACTGTTCAGACAATGGAGAAAGACAGAGGCGCATCAATCTTTAAGTATGCAATTCTTTTGGTTCTGGGTTCTATCATCAACGGTATCGGACTTATAACATTTACATCAAATGCCAATGTGGCGCCGGGAGGTTTTACTGGCCTGGCCATCATTGGCAATTATATTTGGAAGCTTCCCATAGGAACGCTGATAATAATCCTTAATATACCCATAATCATACTTTGCTATATTTTTATGGGACCTAAATTCGGGACGAAGAATTTTGTAAATCTTCTAGTAAACAACCTGATCATAGACCTTGTAGTGGAGCCCATAGTTCCTGTTTATACGGGGGACAGGCTTATGGGGACTCTTTTCGGAGCAGTACTCAGCGGCATAGGACTAGGTCTTATATACATACTG
Source organism: uncultured Eubacteriales bacterium (assembly GCA_902797845.1). Taxonomy (GTDB): domain Bacteria; phylum Bacillota; class Clostridia; order Lachnospirales; family Lachnospiraceae; genus RUG14319. The sequence goes on from CADBUJ010000029.1 coordinate 12,465, forward strand.
GGAGCGCCAACTGGAGGAAGCGGCGCAGTATCATATCTTATCCGCAGAAAAATGCCTCACCTTCCCATAGGCAATATACTTATGATCATGGACTGTACCATAGTCCTTGTATCTATCTTCGTATATAAGGACATAGACGCCGCTATGTACGGCATCATCTCTTTGTATGTAACGGTCTTCATTATGAATCAGATGATGACAAAGGTGGAACGCAACAATATGGTTACTATAATCTCCGACAAGAATCCTGAGATAGCCGATTCCATCATGAGTAAGATGAACAGAGGCGTTACCTTCCTTAAGGGAGAGGGCGCTTATACTGGGAATCAGACGAAGGTTATCATTACAGCCATAAAGCCTCAGCAGTACGGGCAGCTGAAGGAGATCATAGAGGAGCATGACAAGGATGCCTTCTATACCGTGTCGGATCTTCAGAAGACTATAGGCAGCAATTTCCGTCCTGTATAAGGACAAGGAGGGAAGATCATGTTTGAAGAATTAAAGGACATGCTTAATGAGAGTGAGAACATCGTATTCTTCGGCGGCGCAGGGGTATCAACAGAAAGCGGTATCCCGGATTTCAGGAGCGAAAAGGGCATATACAATACCGTAAAGAATTACGGATATCCGCCGGAAACGATCCTGTCCCATACCTTCTTTATGAACTACACCAATACATTTTACGATTTCTACAGATCCACCATGCTCTATCCGGATGCTGAGCCTTCGGTGCCCCATAAAGCACTTAAGAAGCTGGAAGACATGGGAAAGCTTAAGGCCATAGTGACCCAGAATATCGACGGGCTCCATCAAAAGGCCGGAAGCTCCGTGGTTTACGAGCTTCACGGAAGCGTACTCCGCAATAACTGCATGGATTGCGGCAAATTCTTTGATCTGGACTATATCATAAATTCCAAAGGTATACCCCGCTGTGATGCGTGCAACGGGATTATAAAGCCTGATGTGGTCCTTTATGAGGAAGGCCTTGATGACAGCACCGTAAGCGGAGCCGTAAATGCCATTCAAAGAGCGGACATGCTGATCGTTGGCGGCACCTCTTTAAATGTTTATCCTGCAGCCGGACTTTTAAGATATTTCAGAGGAAGGCATCTCGTACTTATAAATAAGTCTGAGACACCTTTTGATTCCGAAGCGGATCTTGTACTCCACGAATATCTGGGAGATGTATTCTCCAATGTGGTGGATCTTGATTGATCGTATATCCGAAGATTTAAGAAACATAAAAAAGCCTCATGGTCTTCCATGAGGCTTTTACTTTTGTTTATTTAATAAAACGGGAGAAATGGGATCATTCCCCCATGGTGTTAAGATATCTTTTGACCGAGTCCACGGCTACAGCCCCGTCGGAGGCAGAGCAGACTATCTGGCGAAGCTGCTTTGTCCTTATGTCCCCTGCAGCAAATACATTGGGTGCAGAGGTGCAGCAGCTTTCGTCTGCAACTATGAAGCCCTGGGAATCTGTGCGGCAAAGACCCTGATAAGCCTTTCTGTCAGGCTGCATGCCTATGGCGATAAAAAGGGCATCAACAGGTATCTCGTATCTGGCATTGTCGTAGGAATCCTGGATATGGATATTGGAAACAGCACTTTCACCGTTTATGGCTACGACATTGGAATTCCAGAGCACCTTGATGTTGGGCGTCGACAATATCTTATCAGCAAGGATCTTATCAGCCTTAAGGGAATCTCTCCTGTGTATCAGATAGACTGTTTCGCATATTCCTGACAGGAAAAGAGCTTCTTCCGCAGCCACATTTCCTCCTCCTGCAACTGCGACCTTCTTCCCTCTGTAAAGAGGCCCGTCGCAGGTAGCACAGAAGGAAACGCCTTTGCCCATAAGCTTTGCCTCGCCGGGAACATTAAGTCTTTTATGCTCCACACCTACAGCGACTATAAGAGTCCTTCCCACATAAGGAGTGGTGCCCCCTGCAGATACCTCCACAAGATTTCCTCTGAGGAGCCTTGCGCCTGTAACCTCTGTTCCTATTATCTGGGCTCCCACCTGATCTGCATGTTCCCTGAAAAGCTGGCTTAATTCGAAGCCGCTGATGCCGGGGATCCCAGGATAATTGTCTATTACATCTGTATTAAGGAGCTGACCGCCTCCGAGCCCCGTTCTGTCAAGAAGAACTGCATCCAGACCGGCTCTTTTCGCATATATGGCAGCCGTAAGACCCGCAGGTCCGCCTCCCATGATTATAAGATCGTAAATCTTTCCCATAATGATTTCCCGTTGTTATTTATTTCCGGCATTTAAAGCCGGAGTCTTAGTATCAGATATTGTCCAGAAAGCTTTCCAGTTCGTTTTTGGGAACTGCGCCCAGAAGCTGATCCACAGGCTGGCCGTTCTTAAAAGCAATAAGAAGGGGTATGGACATTACGCCGTATTTTGCTGCGGTATCGGGATTTTCGTCCACATTAAGCTTGTAGATATCAAGCTTGCTCTGATACCTTACGTCCATATCGTCAAGCAGAGCGGAAATGATCTTGCAGGGACCGCACCAGTCTGCATAAAAATCTATAACAACAGGTTTTTCGGATTCCAGAACCTTTGACTGGAATTCTGCATCAGTAACATATTTAGCCA
>CADBUJ010000030.1 GCA_902797845.1 uncultured Eubacteriales bacterium
GAGCGGGATCATAACCAGGTCTATGGAGCCTCCGAATCCACCGAAAGAAAAACCTATAGGTATCTTTATATAGCTGAGGGCCAGTGCCAATGCGATGGAAATACCTCCTTCAGCCAGTGTGATAGTTCTTGTTTTGTTCATGATTCCTCCTATAAAACAAAAAAATGCGGGGATGACCACGCATAAAAAGAGAAAGGAAAACCTTTCAGTCCTTCCTACGCCGGCATTATCCGGATCAGGTTAAGGGTCGAAGTAAAAACTTCCTCTCAGCATAAGCTCCCCTGGATCTGTTAATATCAAGGCTATAATATCATATTTTATTTATTATTCAATAGGCTTTGGCACAGCGTCTTCCTCAATGGGGCAGCAGTAGCCTTCACCGGTGCTTTGTTCCCATTCTTCTCCGGCCCTTTTAAGGATATCCGGATCCTTTATCATATCAAGTACAGAGGCGGCCATTACTTTTCCTGCCCACATCATCCCCTTAACTGCAATGGGATGCTTTCCCATGGACACGTTCTGCCAGCTGTGGCCGGGAGACATGGATGTCCAGGTGGTGCCGTAAAAATATACAGACGGTGTCTGCCAGCTTACATCACCGACGTCATTTGAACCGAAAGCCACGCTGCGATTATCCCTAAGAGGGATAAGGAAATCATTTATGGGCCTTTTTCCGTCTTCTGACAGCTTTGTTATCATTTCCGTGTCTTCAGGTGTTAAAGACGGGTCAATGCCGGGGAGACCGTTTTTTTCATATGTGTTAAAAAGCTCTCCGGCAAAAGCCCATTCCTCTTTTGTGTAATCGGGAAGAGGGATATCCAGCATGTTGCTGTAGACGACTTTTTCCAGGACATGGTTTGATATCATGTTTGATGTTCCGTCTATAAAGTCCCTTGACAGGGTGGTGCCGGTCATGAGCGCGGCGCCCTTTGCAATATCGTCCACGCGGGCAAGAAGCTTCTTGTTTGAGCGAACATTAGTGGAACGGACCATATATAATACAGAAGCCTTTGCCTGTACAACATTGGGAGACAGGCCCCCTGCATCAGTAATGGCGTAGTGTATGGAGCATCCGGGCTCCATATGTTCTCTCAGATACTGAACACCGGTATTCATAAGCTCCACTGCATCAAGGGCGGACCTTCCCATATAAGGCGCCGATGCTGCGTGAGATGCCGTTCCGCGGAAATCATATCTTACCTGCATGGAGGTCTGATTGGAGCCTGTAGCAACTTTGTTCACATCACCGGGATGCCAGGAGATGGCTCCGTCAAGCGATGCAAAGATATTGTCTCTTGCCATAAATGCTTTTCCCGATCCTCCTTCTTCTCCGGGGCAGCCGTAGAAGATGACAGTGCCGGAGCAGTCCGGATGATCTGAAAGGTATTTCTTTATGGCCATGGCTGCACCCAGTGCAGCTGCTCCCAGCAGATTGTGACCGCAGCCGTGACCGCAGCCTCCCGGGCTTAATGGAGATTCTGATGTTTTGCAGGCTTCCTGAGAAAGACCCGAAAGAGCATCAAATTCGCCCAAAATACCTATGTAAGGCCTGCCTGAACCATAGCTTCCGGAAAATGCGGTCTCCATGCCTGAAATATTCTCCGTTACATGGAATCCTTCTTTTTTAAGAAATTCTATGTATCTTAATGCAGACTTATGCTCTTTAAGAGAAAGCTCTGCATATGCCCATATATCATCTGACAGAGATTTAAGCTCGGAGCCTATTTTATCTATATATTCGTATAATGATGATTTATCTTTATCCATGATCATTTACAGGACTTTTGAAAGAAAATCCCTAAGCCTTTCGTTTTTCGGGGAATTAAAGATCTCTGATGGAGAACCTTCCTCAAGGAGGCTGCCATCAGACATAAAAACTATGCGGTTTCCAACCTCTCTCGCAAATCCCATTTCGTGAGTGACTACTACCATAGTCATGCCTTCTTTTGCCAGTCCCTTCATAACATCCAGAACCTCACCTACCATTTCGGGATCAAGGGCAGAAGTGGGCTCGTCAAAGAGCATCACCTCAGGCTCCATCATAAGGGCGCGGACAATGGCGATCCTTTGCTTCTGACCGCCTGAAAGCTGGATGGGATAATTATCGGCTCTGTCTTCCAGGCCCACTCTTTTTAAAAGATCCATGGCTTTCTTTGCGGCATCATCAGGGTCCATACCCTTGACCTTTACAGGGGCCATTACCATGTTCTGAAGAACTGTTTTATGGCTGAAAAGATTAAAGTGCTGGAAGACCATCCCCATATGCTCGCGGATACTGTCTATATCCAGCTTTACTTTTTTGCCGTTCTCATCCACGGTATATTTTTTCGTTATATCACGGCCGTGGAAGAGGATGGATCCTGATGTGGGCTCCTCCAGCATATTCATGCATCTAAGAAGTGTGCTTTTTCCCGAACCGGAAGGTCCGATTATTACCAGCACATCGCCCTTATTTACGTTTACGGATACATCTTCAACAGCCTTAAGCTTTCCTTTGTAGTAATGCTTCTTAAGATCCTTTATCTCGAGGATGATGTTATCTTCTGTCACCGCGGCTCATCCTCCTTTCAAAATACTGGATCACCTTGCTGGTGGGGAAGGTGAGGCAGAAATAAATGGCAGTTGCCACAAGAAGGGGCTCCCCTATGGAGAAAGTGGCACCCTTTACAGATGCAACCGTATACATGATCTCCTGAACACCTATGGTGTAACAGATGGAAGATTCCTTTATTATGGTAACGAATTCGTTGGCAATGGCAGGCAGTATATTTTTGATGGCCTGGGGAAGGACTACAAGCTTAAGGGTCTGAACCCTGTTAAGACCCAGGGATCTGGCAGCCTCTGTCTGGCCTATATCTATGGACTGGATACCTGCTCTTATTATCTCGCAAAGATATGCTCCCGAATTAAGGGACAAAGCAACAACACCGGGGACGAACCTGTCAAATCTTATGAAGCCGAAAAGCTTTATGCCGGGCAGAGCTATGCCGTCAAACAGGATGTAGTAAACGATAAATAACTGTACAAGAAGGGGTGTGGCCCTGAAGATCTCCACATAAGCAGATGACAGAGCCTTTAATACTTTGAATTTTGACAGGCGCATGAGAGCCAGTATAAGAGCCAGTATAAATCCGAAAAAGACGGTTAAGAGGGACAGGGCAACAGTTGTGCCCATTCCCTGCCAGAACATGGACATATACCGGAATGTTTTTTCAAAGCCTTCAACTGTGATCATATAAAACTCCTTTTACAGAAAAGCAAGGAGAATTAGTTCTCCTTGCAATTCCCGGTCGTTCATAAATGTGTGGAAGAAATATTATTCGTCCAATACTCCTTCGTAAATATTACCTGAGGCAAGCTCGTTTGCTTCTGCCACGAAGGAATCCATGGAGCCGTCGTCGAGAGCTGCCTGTATAGCTCTGTTAACGCCCTCAAGAAGAGCGGCGTTGCCTTTGTAAACGCCTACAACAGAGCCTTCCTGATCATAGGGTACATCGAAGAGTATTTCCAGCTCGTCATAATTCTGAGCATAACTCTGAGCAACAGCTGTTTCTATAAAGCCTCCGTCCAGCTTTCCTGATATGAGTTCTGCGATTATATCAGTTACCTTGGCAAGCTGTACTATGTCGGCATCGGGAGTATTGGCCTCTGCAAGACCTACCTGAATGGAGCCTGTCTGAGCTCCGATGGAGAAGGAAGGATCATTTGCATCATCTAAAGATGTGAACTGAGAAGCCTTTTCCTTTGTTGAGACAAAGGACTGTCCGCCTGTGTAGTAAATGATGGAGAAATCCATTTTATCCTCTCTGTCAGGATCGGGAGAGTAGCCTGCCATGGCCAGATCGGTCTTTTTAGCAGCAAGCTCTGCCAATGTACCGTCAAAGTCCATAGGTACCATTTCAAGCTGAAGTCCGAGATAGTCTGCTATATACTGAGCAAGAGCCACATCGAAGCCTGCTAGGGTAGGAGTGCCGTCGTCTGGTATTGCATAAAATTCATAAGGCGCAAAGTCGGGGCTGGTGGCTACCGTTAATTTGCCTTCTGTTACGGTGGTTATGGCTTCCTTAAGTTCATCGTCTGACATGGATGCATAATCCACACTGCTCTGATCTTCCGAGGAATCCTTGGAACCGCCGCATGCCGCCATTGATAAGGCGATCACTGATGCCATTAAAACTGCTAATATTTTCTTCATTACTGTATCCTCCTTAAATTAAACTGCACTGAGTACAGGATTTATGTAATATACAACCATTTAGAATAAATGTCAATAAAAAATGTATAAATATACATTTTTGAAATGAGTACAATCCTGCATGTCCAATATGATATAATAAATAAGCTGTTGGGTCAGAAGTATGGACAATAAAGAATTTATCAGAAAAGAACATATACATAAGAGGTCGGTTATCCCCGCATATCTGCGGAAGACCGATTCTGAAAAAATATGCAAAAAGCTCTTGTCCCTTAGGGAATTCAGGGAAGCATCTGTTATTCTTTTTTATTTTCCCTTCAAACAGGAAGTCGATATTCTTGAAGCCGCCGTAAAAAGCAAAGACTTGCATAAAACAGTATGCTTTCCGAAATGCTTTGGAAAAGGCATCATGGAAGCATATTCACCCTTTGATGATGCATTTTTAAAGGGGAACTTGTGCATCATGGAACCTGACCCTGAAAGATCCTCCCATACGGATCCCGAGGATATAGATCTTATAATCCTTCCCGGATCAGCCTTTGATACTGACGGAAGAAGGCTTGGTATGGGAATGGGATACTACGACAGATATTTGGAAAGAGCAAAGAATGCAAAAAGTGTGATGGCTGCATTTGAGGCTCAAAGATATAACGGTGTCCTGCCTGAAAGTCCCTGGGACAAAAGGGCAGATATAATAATCACGGAAGAGAAGATATACAGATTTAAATGAATCATAATATAAAACTTATTGCAATCGATATAGACGGGACCCTTTGCGACAGCGAGAAGCAGGTAAGCAGGGAAAATGCCCTTGCAGTTAAAAGGGCAGCCGACGCAGGCATCATAATGTGTCTTGCCACGGGAAGACCCTTGTACGGATTGCCGGAAGATGTTTACAAAACAGAAGGGTTTTCCTACGGTATAATGTCAAACGGCGCTTCCACCGTAGATTTAAGGGATAACCGGATACTTCATCAGGCGCTCATCCCCAATGACAGGGCAGTATCCATCATGGAATTTCTTATGAGCTTTCCGGATACATCTCCCGAGATATATATAGACGGAAGATCATATATAGAACGGGAAAGAATGGAGAAAAATCCCCAGGATTTCAATATCACATATTCCAGACGGATGAAAAAGACACCGGTGGAGGACATAATAGACTTTATGAGATCCGATAAAAGAGATATAGAAAAATTCTATTGTCTCTTTAAATATGCGGAAGACAAGGAAAAGGTCACGGAACGCCTTATGGAGGACATGGACCTTAATGTGGTCTCGTCTCTGAAGCAGAATCTGGAGATAAGCAATAAAGACGGAAACAAGGGCAGAGCCCTTACAGACCTTATCTGCAGGCTTTCCATATCGCCTGAGGATGTAATGGCCATCGGGGACAGCGGAAATGATCTTACCATGCTAAATGCGGTGGGATATAAAGTTGTAATGGGTAATGCCTACAACGATATTAAAAAGATCGCAAATGAAGTTACGGATACAAATGATAACAACGGTGTGGCAAAGACGCTGAACAGGTTTCTGGACGAACTTGAAAGCCTGTCGATAAATTACAGGACATGATTACTTATGATAACAGATCCCGGAGAATCAACATGGCAGAAGATATCAAACTTATAATGTCCGATCTGGACGGAACACTTTTGAATGATGATAACGAACTGACGGAAGAAAACAAGGCTGCCCTCACAAGAGCCCATGATATGGGAATCGGTATAGTGCCGGTAAGCGCCAGGTTTTTTTCAGCTATAAAGGATGCCCTTAAAGATCTTGATGTGGCAGATTATGTAGTCTGCTGCAACGGAGCATCATTTTATGATTACAAAAAAGAAGAATGCCTTTTCATGGATGAGATGAATAAGGATACGGTAATAAACATACTCTCATATCTTGATACGATCAAATGTGTTCAGTATGCCGTAGTAAACGGAGACTGCTATACAGACAGGCCCTCATTTGAAAAATACTATGACAATATGTTCGTGCCCATAGCTTACAGACAGAC
>CADBUJ010000031.1 GCA_902797845.1 uncultured Eubacteriales bacterium
ACTCATAGACACTTCCTCCTTCGTGAAAAATGAAATAGAAAAAGGACGCGGCCAAAAAACTGCGTCCTATGTAATCTTCATATTCATTTTTCGTCGAATCGGAAGTTCGAACAGAATAGATTAGGATTAGAATGGTCAGATCCGATCAGATCAGTACAAACGATCTTTTCGACCGGAAGTTTCAGAAGAGCAATTCGCCGGGGCGGATTTTCCTCCGAAAACCTGCTTTTGACATACGGCTTTGAGTGCTTTAAAAACCCGTTATTTTACTTTCTGTCATACCCCGTTTTTTCCCCATAAATTTAACTACTAAGGTACTTTTCCCCATTGGTTAACTACTAAATTCACGTCAAATTGTGTCAAAAACTGCGAAAACTCATCAAACGCTCACGGGCATAAAAAGAGCCCGGAAATAATAATTTCCGGGCTTTGTAGATATCCAATATGATTTGATTATCTCTTTGAGAACTGAGGAGCTCTACGTGCTTTCTTGAGACCGTATTTCTTTCTTTCCTTCATTCTGGGATCTCTTGTAAGATATCCTGCCTTCTTTAAAGGAGACCTGAAATCTGCATCTACCTGAAGAAGAGCTCTTGAAATGCCGTGTCTGATCGCTCCGGCCTGTCCTGTAAATCCGCCGCCTTTAACGGTGATGAGAAAATCGTATTTGTCTGCAGTATCTGTTAATACGAGAGGCTGCATAACGATCTTCTTTAAAGTCTCCAGTCCGAAATAATCGTCCAATGTTCTCTTGTTAATGCTTATATTGCCTGAACCGGGAGTGGCAAATACTCTTGCTACACTGCTTTTTCTTCTGCCGGTTCCGTAATATCTGACTTTATCCATGCCTAATCTCCTTTCCTACTTATGCGATGTCCAGAACTTCGGGCTTCTGTGCTGCCTGCTTGTGATCAGGTCCTGCATAAACGTGAAGTTTCTTTAACATGGCACTGCCAAGGGGGCCTTTGGGAAGCATACCCTTAACTGCGTGGTAGAAAACATCTTCAGGCTTCTTATTAAGCTGCTCCTTAAGTGTGATGGTCTTAACTCCTCCCACATAATCGGAATGAGAGAAATATGTCTTCTGCTGAAGCTTCTTGCCAGTTACCTTTACTTTTGCCGCATTTACAACTACCACATAGTCACCTGTGTCCATATGGGGTGTAAATTCAGGCTTGTTCTTTCCTCTAAGGATCTTTGCTACCTCAGATGCAAGGCGTCCGAGTGTCTTGCCATCTGCATCAACCAGATACCATTTCCTTTCTATGGAAGACGCTGTAGCCATATATGATTTATCCATGGTATTCCTCCGTCTTTTTTCAAACTTGATTCCATGACTGATATGTACCTTAAAGCGTGCTTCCGGGGCATTGGGAGCCTGCTTACTCACATTGTCACAAATAGGTATTATATTTTAAAGAACCGGTGATGTCAACCATAAAATCCGCATTTTCAGCGGCTAAACAGTACTTTTATAAAATCTTTTCCGTATGCGGGAAGATCTGGCGGTCTTCTGGCAGATACGATGTTTCCGTCAATTACCGAAGGCTCGTCCACCCATACGGCTCCAGCATTTTCCATGTCATCCTTAATGCCGGGTGTGCTGGTTACGGTTTTTCCCTTCAGGATTCCTGCTGAGATAAGCACCCATCCTGCATGACAGATCTCTCCTATGACTTTGCCGTCATCATTCATGGAGCGTACTATATTGAGAACCTCGGGAAATCTCCTGAGTTTATCGGGAGCCCATCCGCCGGGTACCAGTAATCCGTCATAATCCTTAGGATCTATATCCTTGAAAGAAAGCTCCACTTCACAGGGAACACCGTACTTTCCGATATATTTACCGGGCTTCTCTGCCGCAAAATCCACCTGTACCCCTTCCTCTCTGAGACGATGGACCGGATACCAAACTTCAAGATCTTCAAAATCTCCGCTGATCAGCTGCAATACTTTTTTCATTTTTTCCCCTTTCTTAGTCCAGTATAAAGTCTGCTAACACTGAGTTACTTATATCTACACCTTTTTCGGTAAGACGTATCATGTTGTCTTTTCGTGTCATAAGACCGTTTTTTATATTTCTTTCCAATGGCTCTTTGTAAAAATCTTCAAAGTCCCTGTGAAATCTTTCTTTAAAATCAAGGAGGTCGATTCCCTTTGTTAAACGGAGCCCTAAAAAAACAAACTCCTCTATTTCATCAGATTCAGATTCCTCTGTCATCTTTTTGTAGGATTCGGAATGCAGGTATTCATCCATATCTGATGTATTATAGGTTCTGTATTTTTTGGAGCCGATCCTTACATAACCTGCTGCAGAAAGGCCGAATCCTAAATATTCCTCCATTGTCCAGTATCCGATGTTATGGATACACTGACGGCCATTTAAGGAATAATTAGATATCTCGTAATGCTCGTAATCGCTTTCTTTTAGAAGCCTTTCCGTATCCCAATAAAGAAGTCTCTCCTCATCCTCGGAAAAGCCCGTATCCTTGCCGTAAAATCTGTTGTAAAGCTCTGTACCCTCTTCCAGAATAAGGCTGTAAACGGAAATATGCTCAGGGGGAGGCGTAAGCTCCGTGATCCTTTTAATACCTTCAAGCTCCTCTTCTCTGGTGTCTGAAGGTATGGCTGTTATAAGATCAACATTGATATTTAAAAAGCCTGCCTGCCTGGCCGTTTTATATGCATCCTCAAATTCCGAGAATGTATGTATACGCCCGAGAAACTTTAAAGTCTTATCATATATGCTCTGAAGTCCTATGCTCAGCCTGTTGAATCCTGCATCCTTTAAGGATCTAAGCTTTACGATATCCACCGTACCCGGATTTGATTCTATGGATATCTCGCAGTCCTCTGCCAGATCATAATTCTCTCTTACTGCCTGAAGGATGTCACCTATAACGCTTGGTGCAAGAACTGTAGGCGTTCCTCCTCCGAAATAGACCGATGTGATGCTTCTCCCTTTATATTCCCCTGCCCATTGTCTTATTTCTGAAATAAGTCTTTTTACATACAGTTCTCTAATCTCTTCCGGATAAACTCCCGAACAGAAATCGCAGTAACTGCATTTTTTTATGCAGAACGGAATATGGATGTATATCATCATATCATTTACGGTCCTCCAGTTTGAGCACGCTCATAAAGGCTTTCTGAGGGATCTCCACATTTCCTACCTGACGCATACGCTTCTTTCCCTCTTTTTGTTTCTCCAAAAGCTTTTTCTTTCTTGAAATATCACCGCCGTAGCACTTAGCCAGCACGTCTTTCCTGAGTGCTTTTACCGTTTCCCTGGCAATTATCTTGGAGCCTATAGCCGCCTGTATGGGTACTTCAAAAAGCTGTCTCGGTATTTCCTCCTTAAGCTTCTCGCACATCTTTCTCCCGCGGTCGTAGGCAGAGCCTGCGAATACGATAAATGAAAGTGCGTCCACTTCTTCTCTGTTTACAAGGATATCCAGTTTTACAAGCTCTGACCGCTGATATCCCTTTAACTCGTAATCAAAAGAGGCATATCCTCTTGACCTGCTCTTTAAGGCATCAAAAAAGTCGTAGATTATCTCGTTTAAGGGAAGCACATATTTAAGTAAGGCTCTTGTCTCCTCCAGATACTCTATGCCCACATATATGCCTCTCCGCTCCTGGCAAAGATCCATTATGGAACCGATATAATCGGTGGTCACCATTATTTCCGCATCCACCACAGGCTCCTCCATGTATTCGATCAACGTGGGATCAGGCATATTGGAAGGATTCGTAAGTTCCATAAGGGTGCCGTCTGATTTATGCACTTTATATATAACGGAGGGGGCAGTCGTTATTATGTCCATATCGAATTCCCTCTCCAGTCTTTCCTGAATGATCTCCAGATGAAGAAGGCCGAGGAATCCGCACCTGAAGCCGAATCCCAGGGCAACAGATGTCTCCGGTTCATAAAAGAGGGAGGCATCGTTAAGCTGAAGCTTTTCCAGAGCATCCTTAAGATCCTCATAATGAGAACCGTCTGCGGGATACATTCCGCAATATACCATGGGGTTAACTTTTTTATATCCAGGAAGAGCCTCGTCACAAGGGTCCTGAGCTTTGGTCACCGTGTCTCCCACACTGGTGTCCTTAAGATCCTTTATTGATGCGGTAAGATACCCGACCATGCCCGCAGAAAGCTTATCTGCAGGTATGAATCTGCCGGCTCCGAAATATCCCACTTCCACAGCATCAAATTCCGCTCCCGTGGCCATCATCCTTATACGGTCTCCTGCCTTTACCGTTCCGTCCATGATGCGGAAAAATACTATGACGCCTTTATAAGGATCATATACGGCATCAAAAATAAGGGCCTTTAAAGGCTTATCATCATCTCCCCCGGGAGGAGGAAGTATCTTTATGATGTCTTCCATTACCTGACCTATATTCGTGCCTGCCTTGGCAGAAATAAGAGGCGCATCCTCCGCAGGTATCCCTATTACATCCTCTATCTCTGTTTTAACTCTTTCGGGATCCGCAGAAGGAAGGTCTATTTTATTTATAACAGGCAGCACCTCAAGATCGTGATCTATGGCCATATATACATTTGCCAGAGTCTGCGCTTCCACTCCCTGAGCAGCATCCACCACCAGGACTGCTCCGTCACACGCTGCAAGGCATCTTGATACCTCGTAATTAAAATCCACATGTCCCGGGGTATCTATAAGATTGAAAATGTATTCCTCCCCGTTTTCAGCCGTATAAAGAAGTCGGACTGTCTGAGATTTAATGGTTATGCCCCTCTCCCTTTCTATATCCATGTTGTCCAGGATCTGGGCCTGCATTTCTCTTTCAGGCAGTGTATGAGTCATCTCGATCATGCGGTCTGCCAATGTGGACTTTCCGTGATCTATATGAGCGATTATGCAAAAATTTCTTATATGTTCCTTATCTATATTCATAGGACCTCCAACCTCTGCGATTATATCATGTTGTGTTAAAGGAGCACAAGGAGCACTGCCTTGAATACCGCTGAAACATTGAATTTTTTGGCAAAACACTGTTGACAATAAACCATCGTTTTATTATTATACTGTAGTATGTTTAGAAAGTATTCGTGTCTCAACTTTCCTAACGACTTTTGGTAAAGTTAAAATTTGGAGGTGTCACAGTTGGCAAATATCAAATCCGCTAAAAAGAGAATCCTTGTTTCCAAGACAAAGGCAGACAGAAATAAGGCTATCAAATCATCAGTAAAGACCTACGTTAAGAAAGTCTATGCTGCTATAGATGCAGGGGATCCCGAAGAAGCTAAGGCAGCTCTTTTAAAAGCTACCAGCGTAATCGACAAAGCTAAGTCAAAGGGTATCTTCCACAAGAATACTGCATCAAGGAAGATCGGTCGTCTTAATATCGCAGTCAACAAAATGTCTGCTGAAGGCGAAACCGCAGAAGAATAATTCATTGCATTAAGCAGCAGGGGCAAACCCTCTTGGCCCCTGCTGTTTTTTTGTGTCTATTTTCTGTTTAACAGGCTGCAGACATATATATCGATCGCCGCACCCTCTTCCATCCTTCCGGAGTTTATATCATCCGTTACCTGTATGCCTCTTTCGGCATATTCCTTAAGCTCCCTGAGAGAGAATCCAACAGATGCTCTTATCCTTTTCTCTGCAAGCCATTTTTTTATTCCCAGCTTATCTGCTATTTCCGTCGGGCGGATCCCCTTATCATATAGCTCTTTCACGAGTATAAGCTGTTCAAAATGCCTTTGTATCAAAGCTAAGGTGCTTCTTCCCGTACCTTTTAGCTTCAGCTGATCATTGTAGAGCTTTAAGGCTTTCCTGCTTTCCCCTGCCGCCATAAGATCTATCATTTCGAAGACCTTGTCTTCCATTTTAAAAGAGCATACTTCATCTATATCTTTTCTTTCGATATTTGCTCTTGTTCCAAGATAAGAAAAAAGCTTTTTTAATTCGTTGAGGATGTTGTCCATTCCGTTTGATACAGATGAGAGAAAATGATCCAGATCTGCAGCAGATATCTTTTTCCCCTCTCTTTTTATAAGACCTGCCGCCCACTTGAATAAAGTCTCTTTATCAGGCGTATCCAGCCTTACCGCATATCCTTCCTTTGAAACAGCCTTATAGAGCCTGCTCCTTGCATCGACTTCCTCTTCAGCGAAGATCAGCACTGTAGTATCGGGTATATCGCTAAGCTTATCCGGAAGATCAGAAGATCTTTTCCCGAAAAGATCCGAATCTTCCACGATCACAACTCTTCTTTCCGAAAGGAAGGGCAGGGTCTCGCAGATATCAATAATATCCTTAACATCAGTCTTTTTCCCCTGGAACACTGTAATATTAAGGTCATCAGTATCTCCCGCCGCTCCTCTTTTAAGATGGTTTTTAAGCTGGTTGATCAGATATGGTTCGTTACCGTAAAGCAGATAAACTTTTTCAAATGTATTATTCTCTATATCAGAGTTGATCTTTTTCATTTATCCCCTCTAAGAATTCCACTGCATAGCATGCATACATAAGAGCCCCCACTCTCAGGGAATCTTCATCAATATCAAACCGGCTGTCGTGATGGGCACGGCAGGTATCAGGTCTATCGGGATCGTTCGAACCTACAAAGACATATACTCCCGGCACTCGGATAATAAATTCTGCCATATCATCTCCGCCCAGATCCGGTGCGTGCTCTGTAACATTTTCCTGCCCGAGAAGGCTAACAGCCGTTCTTCTTGCCTCTTTTACAGATGCCTCATCATTTATAAGAGGTGATGTGTTATCCTTCCAGAAGAACTCCACCGAACCCCCGTATATTTCCGCTGTCTTTACAGATAATTCTTCGATCCTTTTCTTAGTTGCCGCTCTGAGATCCTGAGAAAAAGCACGTATCGTGCCCTCCAGTTCACCCTCTCCGGCAATAACATTATAGGCGGTACCGGCAGATATCCTTCCGATACCGATAAGAAGAGTCTCCATGGGATCGGACATCCTTGTTACAAGAGACTGGATACCTATAAGTATCTGAGCACAGATATATGAAGCGTCCACACCGAACTGAGGAGTCGCAATATGTGCACTGTGTCCCTTTACCTTAATGGTAAATTGATCTACGGACGCATTCTGAGGTCCTGCAGATATACCCACGGTGCCTGCTCTTTTGCCTGAAGCCAGATGTATCCCGAAGGTCCTGTCTGCTCCGTCCACATAGCCTTCATCTACAATTATCCTGGCTCCGTATCCTATCTCTTCTCCCGGCTGCCATATAAGCCTTACTGTTCCGCCGAAAATGTCTCTGTGCCTCGAAAGAGCTCTGGCCGCCCCAAGAAGAGAAGCGTTATGGGCATCATGCCCGCAGGCGTGCTTAACCCCTTCGAAACGTGATCTGTAAGGAACGTCATTTGTTTCTGTTACGGGGAGTGCATCGATGTCAGCCCTTAGGACTATTACCTTATTCCCCGGCTTTTCTCCCTTTATCTCAGCATAAACACCGGTGCCGGCAACTCTTTTATGCTCTATGGAAAGCTTATCAAGCTCTTCCTCTATTTTTTCCTGAGTTATGTATTCCTTTGCCGAAAGTTCTGCGTTTTCATGGAAATATCTTCTCAAGGCCACCACATAGTCATGGTCCTTGGAAATATCTTCCGCAAGTATATTTTCAAGATCTGTCATATATATCTCCTTTTACAGACTCTTGGTCCGTAACATCCTTTAAACATTGATTTCAACAGTAATTATATATTATTTCCGGATGCTTATGTATAAAGAAATAAAAAAATAAGCCCTGCATTACAGGGCCCATTCTTCGAGAGGAGGGTCCGATCTGAAGATCAGACCGAACAAAATTATGAAAAAGATTAACTGTTGTAAGCTTTATGATGTTTACATCTTAGTTCATAATTATGTTCAAATTTTGTAACATTTGTGAATAATTTGTGAACACGTCCTGAAACTGTCTGTATAAAAATGGCGAAGGCTCATACCTTCGCCATTTCTTTATTGTACACGATTTATTTCTTGCCTGCTGCTTCCTTTAAAGCATCTACAGAATCGTATGATCTGGAATAAAGGGTAAGAGGAGCCATAAGTGTATCTCCGATGGTCTCGATCTCGTAGCCCTGATTCTCAACCTCGCTTGCAAGATATGCCTTATGCTGGAAGGAGTTAAGATCTATCTCGCCTGCATTAAGTGCCTCGTTGGGAAGATTATAAGCATCGAACTCCACAAGCTCTATATAGATATTTGCATTTTCCTGATCAAGCACATACTGGGTTGCTTTCCAGTGATCGTTGGAAGCTCCGCAGACACCGACCTTTACAACAGTCTTTCCTGCAGAATCTGATGAATAGCTGTCCACAAGCTCAACCAGCTCTTCGTTGGTATACTCTGTATCTTTATAATCAAATGCGGGAATGAAAGCTTCCTGGAATTTTGCAACTATATACTGTCCCACAAGGTCAGTCTGGAAGGCTTCAACGATAGTTTTATATACTTCGTTATCCTTGTCAGCAGTCCTTGCAACGATGATATTTACGAAAGGATTGTCTCCTTCAACAGTTGCATTGTCCTGATTCTCAACCTGAAGTCCGTCCTTGGAAGGTACAAGACCTACTGGAATGGCATATGTACCGTTTATTATGGCTCCGCCGTAATCCTCCAGAGTAGAAGGAAGAGTATTGGCCTGAGCAGGTACGATCTCTATATTGTAAAGATAATTTGTAACGTCCTTAAGTTCGGGAACCCATCCGGCTGCAGGATCAACTTCTATAAGTCCAGCTGTCTCAAGGAGCTTGATTGCTCTTCCGCCGTTTGTTGCATCATCAGGAATACCTATTCTTACGGCTTCTCCTGTTGAGCCTGATTCGCTTCCGCCCTCTCCTGAAGAAGCACAAGCTGAAAGGCTGAAGATCGTTAATGCAGCAAGTGATACAGCAATAAGTTTTTTAAGTTTCATTTTTGTTTCCTCCGTTTAAGCATTATGATTTTTATTGAATAAAGAATGATTTGTCGTTCGTTTGGAAAGTCCGTTTCCTATGGCCTGGATCACGGATACGATCACAAGGAGCACGATAACACAAACGTTTACTATGTCCTGATGATGGAGATTCTGTCCGTAATTAATGGCAAAGGAACCGATACCTCCGGCACCTACGGCGCCTGCCATAGTCGTAAGTCCTATAAGACTGATGGCAGTAACTGTAGTTACTCTTATGAGTTCCGGAACTGCTTCATGAAGATATACTCTGAAGATAACACCCAGTTTTCCGGACCCCATGGCCACCGCTGCTTCTACCTTTCCGGGATCAACTTCCGACAGGGCTACTTCCACCTGTCTTGTGAAAAAAGGTACAGCACCGAAGATAAGAGGTACTATCGCGCCTTTAACACCGATGGAAGTTCCTACTATGGTCCTTGTAAACGGTATAAGGAAAATAAGAAGTATAACAAACGGTATGGATCTGAAGATATTCGTTATTATATTTACTATCCTGTAGATTATCTTATTCTCACAGATACCGCCCTCTTTGGTGATTATGAGCACCACTCCGAAAAAGCATCCGAATATAAAAACGAAGATTCCGGAAATGAAGAACATCTGGAAGGTGGCAGCCAGGCTTTCCTTGAATTTATCAGTATAGCTCATCACATTAGGCATGATGGATGCGAGCCATTCTCCCATCTTCTATCACCTCCACTTCTACTCTGCAGGCTCTCAGATGACCTATCGCTTTATCGATCTGATCATCATCTCCCTGTACGATGACAACGAGTCCCCCCAGGGGGCTGTCCTGGATCATTTCCACATTTGCCAATACTATATTGATGTTAACATTGTATTTTCTGGAGGTCTCTGAAATGACGGCCTCTCCAACACAATCCTTGTCGTATATACATTTTATAAGGACACCGTCCTCGCCGGGCTTAATGGGAGAAGCTTCTTTTAAAAGAAGCTTTTCCACATTGCCCATTCCTATGGTGGTGCTTACAAATTTCTTCGTGATCTCCTGCTGAGGGTTTGAGAATACATCGTAAACCTTGCCCTCCTCTACCACTCTGCCGTCTTCCATAACAGCCACTTTGTCGCAGATAGTCTTAACGACAGCCATCTCGTGGGTTATAAGTACTATGGTAAGCCCCAGCCTTTTATTAAGATCCTTTAGAAGATTAAGGATTGATTCCGTTGCATCGGGGTCAAGAGCTGATGTTGCCTCGTCGCTTAAAAGGATAAGAGGCTTGTTTGCAAGTGCTCTTGCTATGGCAACTCTTTGCTTCTGGCCTCCCGAAAGCTCGGAAGGATATGCATTTATTTTATCCGTAAGATTGACCAGCTCCAGAAGCTCTACTACTCTATCTTTTATCTCCTCTTTTGAGAGTCCCGTATGTTTAAGAGGATATGCCACATTTTCAAAGATCGTACTGCGGTCCAGCAGGTTAAAGTGCTGGAAGATCATACCCATATCTCTTCTTAATTCCTGAAGATCTCCCGTCTTTGCAGTTACATAATTATCGCTTCCTTCAGCTTTTCTCAGGATCTTCTTTCCCTGAACACTGTAGGCACCGAATCCTTTAACGGCCACTGTTCCGGAATCAGGTGTTTCCAGAAAATTTATACACCTTACAAGTGTCGATTTTCCGGCTCCCGAATATCCTACGATACCGTATATCTCTCCCTCTTCTATATCCAGAGTAACATCCCTTACAGCATGTATGTTCTGTTCCTTTCCCGGAAATGTCTTAACAATATTTTCCAAATGAATCAATTTCTATACCCTCCGTCGACTAGGCAATAATAGCATCGCAAACAGCCGCAGTCAACGATTTCCCTTAAACTAAAAGCAAATAATAGGCTATAGTTAAAAACTATAGCCTATGTGTATCAATTAAAAAACATTTATGGGATAAATATCAGTTAAAAATAATATTACAAGTCTCTTTATGCGTTGGCAATGTCTCCTACACCGTTTAATATGACCGTAGGTCTGTATGCAAACTGTTCCACTGTCTTCAAAGTGGATACGCCGCTAAGCACAAGGACCGTATCAAGGCCTGTTTCCAGTCCTGCCACTATATCAGTATCCATACGGTCGCCTATTATGGCGCCTTCCGAGGAGTGTATATCAAGTATCTTAAGACCTGTCCTTGTCATAAGCGCATTGGGTTTACCGATATAATAAGCCTTTTTCCCTGTGACAGCCTCTATAGGAAGCACAAGAGATCCGGTGGTGGGGATAAAACCGTTTTCCACAGGATCCAGTATGTCCGGATTGGTAGCAATGAGCCTTGCTCCGGCTGATACCAGATCGCTTGCCTTACATATATGATTATAATTAAATTCCTTGCATTCTCCCACGACCACGAAGTCCGGATTTATGTCGTCTATGGAGATCCCCACATCATAAAGGGCATTATAAAGACCGTGTTCGCCTATTACATATGCCGTACCTCCGGGTATCTGCTTAGCCAGGAATTTTGCCGTTGCCTGTGCACTTGTGTAGAAATGCTCTACTCCCACATCAAGTCCCATCCTTCCTAGCTTAGCCTGAAGCTCAGCAGGGATATAGGAATTACTGTTTGTAAAAAACAAGTATTCCTTGTTTTCTTTATTGAGCCAGTCAAAAAAATCCTTTACTCCCGGAAGGAGACTGTTCCCGTGGTACAGAACACCGTCCATATCGCAAAGGTATCCCTTCTTGCCCCTTATAGAATTAAGTTTTTCAATGTCTATCATTATTTCTATTACCTCTTTTACATTATAGTGCCGCCCAACAGCACCCTTCCTTCTTTATCATAACACACAGCCGCCTGTCCCGGTGCTGCGGCCTTTACGGGTTCTTTAAATGTTATCTCAGCCTTATCACCGGATATCTTTTTTATGAAAGCTTCCTGTCCTTTATGATTATATCTTATTTTGACATCAGTCAACAATCTTTCGTTTTCCGAAAGTTCTGAAATACCCATGTAATAAATGTCGTTTATAAGGATCTTTCCCTTTAAAAGCCCTTTTTCTTCAGAAAGGATTATCCTGTTATTAACAGCATCTATCTCTTTTACGAAAAGTCTTGAATTGGCCGCTATACCCAGGCCTCTCCTCTGACCGACCGTATAATGGATTATTCCCCTGTGATGTCCTGCTATACTTCCATCCTCCAGCACGAAATCTCCGGGCGGTGATGCTTCATTTCTCTCTCGTTCTATAAAATCCCCGTAATCCCCTTCCGTTATAAAACATATCTCCTGAGAATCAGGTTTGTCATATACCGGGATACCTGCACTCCGGGCAATCTCCCTTACTCTTTCCTTCGTAAGCTTTCCCAGAGGCATTATAGTCCTTTCAAGCATTTCCTGGGACAGTCTATATAGCATATAAGTCTGATCCTTTGCTGCTGAATCAGCCTTTTTTACGGCAAGCCTGCCTGTATCCGTTTTATCTATTGAGGCATAATGGCCGGTAGCAATATAGTCTGCCCCCATGGTATTGGCAGCCTTTATAAGCTCCTCCCACTTTATATCTCTGTTGCATCCTATACACGGATTAGGTGTCCTTCCCAGGAAGTAGTCGTCCATAAACGGTTCCACCACTTTTTCCCTGAAGCTGGCGGTGCAGTTTATGGCATAATAAGGAATGCCCAGGATCTCAGCTGTCCTGGCCGCATCATCTATTTCGCAGCATCTGCTGTCCTTGCCGTATTCGTTTCTCCAGGTCCGCAAGGTGATACCCACTGCCTCATGCCCTGCCGCCTTCAAAAGATAAGCGGTAACGGCACTGTCTACGCCTCCGGACATTCCCACAAGTATTTTTGCCATTTCTTCAAAAAAGCAGTCCCTTTAAGGGACTGCTTCAACGTTGTTAATCTATATCCAGTGCCTCTGTCCAGTACTGCTCACCGTATATATCAGTAAAGCAATACATCGCATGGAGGGTTCCGCTGCCTACATTCTCATTGCTGATGGAAAGGTCTTCCATTCCTCCCTCAAGCGTCAGCGTCTGACCCAGATAATAGCTGTCCTCATAGTTGCCTTCATAATCGTAATAATCACATATGAAATCTATCTCATCTCCTGCAGATAACTCTGTAAGGCTTTTAGCGATAACGCCGATATCCTCGGATTCGTAATCATATGTTGCGCCTGCAACATAGCCGTCAGGGGTATCGGAATCAAAAACAATAAGAAGATTAACTCTGTCTCCGTTAAGATATGCGGGAACATACCCTGTTATAACATAATCCTCTTCCGTTCCGGATGTATTCAGCCTGTAATATGCAACTGTCTGACCGTTTATGGCAAGCCATGTTTTGTCTGAAGGAGCCATAAGATCCCCGTCATCGTTAAAATCGAAGACATTGTCGAATCCCAGATCGATATATCCGCTTCCGTCATCATAGAAGCAGTTAAGATCAAGATCGCTGACAAGATCCCACTGATCCTCCTCGGAAAGCTTTATAAATACATCCCCTTCTTCAGACTTCTGCCATTTAAGAGCAGAGCCGTCGAAGAAATTGTTGGAAATAAATTCCGCTGCCTGATCTATATCAAGAGTCTCATCCAAAAACTTTGTATTGTCCTTCGAAAGTCCTTCGATGGAATTCCTTCCGGACCCCATAAAGGTCGAAAGAAGGGAACCTATATCCAGCCCGGATCCTGAAGAATAGGAGCTGCCGCCGCCTGTTAATGATCCCAAAAGGCTTCCGATGGATGAATGGGAACCTCCTGCTGCAACCTGGCCTGCAACGCCCATAGACGCATAAGCCTGTATACATCTCGCATAATCGGCATCCATTCCTATGTCACTGTACACATTTACCATGGAATCAACAGTGGATGCATTTCCGTTGGGGAAATATACCGATACTCCGTATGCATTTGTGATGTTGCTCGTCCTGTTGTATTTAACTGCGCTGAGAAGAGTATCTGCCAGCTTCTCGCCTTCGCTGCTTCCGATCTTTGTTGCAAGATCGATCATGTCCACCTGGTTGATCCTTGCATAAGAGGAAAACTCTCTGGCACTGCTTCTTGCGTTTGATACAGCCGTAAACTCGTTTCCGGAGATCATATTACGTGTATCCTTCGCAAAATCTGTCATTGCTGAAGGTACGGTAGCCGTAAACTCAGCCAGATCTATTACAGAAAGAGTCGTTTCCTGTCCGCGGCAGGTCTTTGCACATTCCGATGTAAACGTATCAACGATAGTCTTACCGATCTCCAGTGTGGGAGTTGATGTATTCGCTGAAAGCTGTGAAAGCCAGTCCGTATAATACCATCCTATACCGGGCTCAGATTCTTCAGATGCGATCATATAATCGCCGTACTCTCCTGCCACAAGAGCCGTCTCAACAGTTGCCATAAGGCATGTATCAAAGCCTATAATATCAAATTTGACACCGCCTGCCTTAAGAGCCTTATTAATGCCCGAAAGATCCATGGACCCTGCACTGGCATATTTTTCGTCATATCCATAACCTTTATTGGAGCCTCCGCCGTGATCCCAGAAAATAAGCATATTCCTGTTGGCCGGATAATTCTTTTTACAGTAGGTGATAAACTCCGTGAGTGTTGCCGGGTCCGTCATCACCTTTGCTCCCACGTTATTCTCAAGACAGGTTATATTACCGTCAGCAATGCGGTATATCTGATTTGTGGAACTGGAGATAATATTGTTCTGCCACTTTCTCGCTCCGCCTGTATATACCAGGAGATTGATATTTCCTGTTTTTGTGGCATTCAGCATTTCCTGAATATCTCTTGATCCCATGGCGCTCTTGGACTCAAGATCGGAACCGCACATATATACCATTACAGTAACGGAATCCTTTCCGTTGCCCTTTATGGTCGTAAATCTATTCCTTGCATCAGGTGAAACAGAAGTATCCAGTCTTCCGTTATTGTTGGCGATAGTCCACCCGGATGATGAAGAAGAACTGCTGCTCTGTGATGATGTGTAACTGCTTAAAAGATCACTGTAGCTCTGGCTGTAGCCTGTTCCTGCCGATGAGCTGGATGTTCCCGAAAGAAGTCCCGAAAGTCCCGAGCCTGCTCCCCCAAGGATCCCGCTAAGGAGACCGCCTCCGCCGCCTCCCAATAAAAGAACGGCCAGGATTATTATAATGATCATCTTTCCGCCGCCGCCGAAAAGACCTGATCCTCCTGATGATGAAGAGGAAGAAGACCCTCCTCCGAAAAATGAGCCCCCGTCAGATGAGGACGAAGAACTCCCTCCGCCTAAAAGGTCGGTCAAAAAACCTTTTTCATCCACATCCTCTCTGGAATTCTGCCCGGGCCTGGTCTTTCTTCTGCCAACACTACCTGTGCCGAGACCCTGATCATCCCTGCGTTCAGCTCCGCCTGTTGAATTACCTGTAGTTTTCTTTTTTCTTCCGATAGGTCTGCCTGCCATATTAATCCCTCTGTTGATACTTTCTTGTCTACTGTTTCGATACCGTCTCGAGAAGATCCGTAAATCTGTTCATTATGGATCCCCAACTGTAATTATCCATTACATAATTATATCCGTTTTCACCCATTTTTAAACCTTTTTCCTTGTTATTGAGGAGAAATCTTGTGCATTCAAAGAATTCGTTCTGGTTTGTATAATACAGTCCGCCGTTGCTTTTTATGCAATGATATTTAAGAACATCACAATTACCGTTCACCAAAACAGGTCTCTTTAAGGACATGGCCTCCAGGACTACTATGGACAAGCTTTCAAAAGGCGACGGCATTATAAGGAATTCCGATCCTTTTATGGCATCAAATTTATCCTCTTCGCTCACAAAACCTAAGCTGATAATGTCCGGATCCTTAGGCACGTCGATCATCTCCTTGCCCATGAGCAAGAGCTTTAGATCGGAAGGGTATGTCTTCTTGAACTCAGTATAATCCTTAAAAAGCTCACGACAGCCTTTATTCTCGTCTATCCTGCCTACATATATGATGTAGTCATTTTCTATACCATACTTATTTCTGAACCGTTCTTCTGATATATCCGAAGGAAGATCCACTCCCGCTCCGCCAAGGCCATTATTATGCGGCACATTGCCTATATGAAAGCGTTCTTCCACAAATTCCATTTCAGGAACCGTACAGTAGAAAAAGCCTGCTGCAGATTTAAATACATCATCATAAACGGAAAGATGTATGGGAGCTTCATCGTGAGCAGTGGGAATAAGTACAGACTTTTCAGCTACTTCCTTTATTCCCCTTACAGTTGTGTAGTACAGATAAGTAAAGAAAACAAATATATCATAATCGTCCTTATGGTCTTTGATATATTGTATAAGTTCCGATGAATGGGGGCCCTGCATATCTACCCATTTTTCCTCAGCGTCTCTGCCTGAGCCGGTATTTAGTACCTTTTCTGACAGCTTATTGAACTTCCTCACATTACGGGGCTTGTCCACCGGAAATCTGTGGACCTTTATGCCGTTTACAACATCATCTCTGTTTTTATATTCATTTTTCCAGGTCATATAGTCCACGGCCATGGTGGTGATCACATGTACCTCATGATCATCAGGCATATGCTCTGCCATCTGTCTGGCAAGAAGCTCTGCACCTCCGTTGACTTCCAATCCGTATCTTTGAACTACAAAGGCTGTTTTTTTCATGGCAAGATCTGCTCAGAATCTAAGAGCAGCAAACTCCTCCGCAAACTTTTTAAAATGGATACCGTCTATAAAACGGTGATTTACCTCAAATGAAATATTTAATACTTTATTATTTCCGTTTTCCCTGATCCGGCCCCAGCAGAGCCTCGGTATATTATCGAGAGGATCATCCATCCCCTCATTGGTGACCGCCGTAAGATCCACCCAGGGAAGGCAGCTTATATAGATCAGCTCATCATTTTCCGACCCTTTATCAAGGAATACGCTCTGCTCTTTAGCCTTTTTCTCAGCGGCTTCGGCAAAATCAATCAAAGATCCTTCCATGGGAACGGTTAATATCTTAAAAAGATCACTGTCTTTTTCCAGATATGTAAAGCTCGGTATCCTTTCGTCCAGAAGATAAATCTCCTTATCCCTTATGGTATACCTGAAGTTTTCCACACTGTTTATGCTCTTTGTGACCCCGTATATCATGGAATAATAAAAGCTTATGCCTTCTTTCTTTGCGTATTCGTATATATTCGTAACATCCAGATCGAAAGAGACCATGTAAAACGGATCTTTGACGCCGGAAAAATGATCATATATCTCTTTTCTGGGCCAGCATGAAATATCTATTTTTCTCATTTCAGACTCTTATGCCGTCCAGATCCTCAGTAAGATCTGCTATTTCATCAATGATGCCGCTTATATAAGATATGGTATCCTTTAAAGGCTTGTCTGTAGTTATATCAACCCCTGCTATTGCCGCAAGACCTGCGGGATCCAGTGTGCTGCCGGCCTTCAGCATTTCAGTCCACCGATCCACCTGGGCCTGGCCTTCCTTGTCTATCTTAAGAGCAGCTTCCGTTGCAACCGTAAGCCCTGCGCTGTAAGTGTAGGAATAAAGGCCCATATAATAATGGGGCTGTCTCATCCATGTAAGCTCTGCTCCGTCAGAGATCACTACATCATCTCCCCAGAAAAGGGACAGATTTTCCTTAAAGATCCTGTTTAATACCTCTGCATTTACAGATCCGCCGCGGTCTATTATCTTGTAGACTTCCCTCTGATACCATGCCTCACGCAAATGGGTAACGAAATTATGATAATACGTATTTCCGATAAGTGATGAGAGCACCCAACGCCTGAATCTTTTATCCTCTTTAGTGGCCATAAGATATCTGGCCAGAAGCAGTTCGTTCATGGTGGAGGGAGCTTCAACTATATAAGTTGATACATTTGTGTCGTAAAGAGACTGGTACATATTGCAGAGCCTGAAATGACCTGCATGACCAAGCTCGTGGGCAATCGTAAAGACATCAGACATCCTGTTGTTCCAGCTTAATAGTATAAAAGAATTTTTCCCATAAGGGGAACTGCAGAAGCCTCCGGTGGATTTTCCCTGATTCTTTCCGAAATCTATCCACCTTTCAGTATATGCCTGCGTTACCATGTCTCTGTACTCGTCTCCCATTACGGAAAGGGCATTCGTAACATATTCCCGGGATTCTTCTATGGTCACCCTGGGATCGAAGCCCGGATCAAGAGGCAGTTTAAGGTCTGCAAAAGTCATCTCCGGGATCTTATGCATAGCCTGAATAAGCTTTGCATATTTTCTCATGGCAGGAGCCAGATCAGATGTGATCATATCGATCTGCCTGTCAAACATTTCCCTTGTTACCTTCTGGTTGAAAAGCAGATAATCGAATACATTATCAAAACCTCTTTCCCTGCTCATCACCCTGTCTGTAGTGACATAGGAATTATAAGCAGCTGCCGTGGTATTCTCATACTGCTTCAGCTTTTCGGAGAATTTTTCAAAGGCAGTTCTTCTGACGTCAGTATCACATTCATATTCGTAATCATCTTCAAAAAGAGAATAGCCCAGCGGATATTCCTTGTCCCCTGCCTTGAAGGAATCAAATCTCATATCAGCAAGTTTTGCCATATTGTAAACTTCGTAGGGCGTGCCGAATGTCTGGCTTAATGCCTTAAGGGTCTTTTCCGTTTCAGGCGACAGTCGGTGAGGCTTGTCCCTTAATATGTCCTTAAGAAAGCCCTTTGATCTTACGGCTCTTTCCGTAGCCTCTTTTATAACTTCTTCCGGCGCATCAGATATCTCGCTTTCAACGAAAGAGAGTCTGGCATCGATCTCTGTCAGTATGGAATAAGTTCTTTTTTCCCTTTCCTGAAGGGCCGTATCATAGCAGTCCACTGATGTGGCAAGTCCGGCATAATCGCTTGTAAGATATGAGATTATATTTAACTCCTCATATTTATCAAGGCACTCCAGTATGGTATCCGTATCACAGAGCTTGCCCTTGTATTTATCTTCTATTTCCTTTGCAAGGTCTTCAGCTCTTTTAAGGTCCTTTTCAAAATCCTCTTCTGTTTCGTAGATAAGTGAAAGATCCCATGTTTCTTCAACGGGGACGTCTTTTCTTAATATTTGTTCCATATTTGCTCCTTAATCTCTTATCAATCTTCCAAAGCATATGCTGCATCTTCAAGCAGGCTTACTACAGGGAGCTGTTGAGGACACGCATTTTCGCATTGCATACACCTGATGCAGTCCGATGCTTTTCCGCCGTTTGCGGTTCTGGCCCTGTATCTGCGTTTGGAATGTTCTTCGTTTTCATACTGTATATATTGATTCTGAATGGTGAAGATCGTCGGGATGTCTATATTCATGGGGCATCCGCCTTTACAATACCCGCATGAAGTACACGGTATGGTCTTCTGTCCCGCTATTATACCCCGGGCTTTTTTGATTATCTCCTGTTCATCATCATTAAGAGGGATTATATTCTGCATGAAGGTGGTGTTGTCCTCCACCTGCTCTATGCTCGACATCCCCGAAAGAATTGTAAGTATACCCTCCAGTGATGCTGTAAATCTTATGGCCCATGATGCAAATGAACTGTTCGGATCATAAGAGCTGAACATCTCCTGAACTCTTGCCGGAGGCTTTGCCAAAAGCCCTCCCTTTACAGGCTCCATTATGATCACGGGTACTCCGTGCTTCCTGGCAACTTCATAACATGCTCCAGATTGAATAGTCGGGCTCTCCCAGTCAGCATAATTTATCTGAAGTTGTACAAAATCAACATCCGGATGCAGTGTAAGGAGCTCATCCAGTCTTTTGGCGTCAGAATGGAATGAAAATCCCCAGTTTTTGATCAGGCCTTCGTCCCTTCTTTCCTTAACAAAATCCCAAAGGCCGTAATCGTCGTAAAGGAAATAATTGTCTTCTTCAAGGGAATGGAGCATATAATAATCGAAATACCCAGCTCCTGTTCGCTCCAAACTTGTGTAAAACTGCTGTTTTGCAGATGCTTCATCCTTACATTCCATAAAGGCGCAAAGCTTAGTGGCAATGGTAAAGCTTTCCCTCGGATATCTGTCCACAAGGGCCTCCTTTATGGCCGCCTCGCATCCTGTGTAAACATAGGCTGTATCAAAGTAGGTAAAGCCCCTTTCCATAAAGATGTCTACCATCTTTTTTACCTGTTCCATATCAAAACTTCCGTCGGGCAGATGGGGCAGTCTCATAAACCCGAATCCCAGCTTGGGGGTGTTTTTTATCAAATCCTCTCTCATAATGTGACCTCCAAAACTTTCATACAGATCGATTATATCATATTTGTATAACAAAAAACGGCCCTAAGGCCGTTTTAAATCAGTTAATGAAACATGGCTTCAGCTTACCGAATATATTTAAAGTCCGCCGTAACCGAATGTCACCAGATCTATCTCGCCGTCTTCATTTATGGCAAGCCACCATTGATAATCCATGTAATCCGAATCCGGTTTCAGGGTACCGAATCCTTCTTTCGGTGTCTTAAAATCCGTTAAGAGCAAAACTGCTTTTGTATAAGATCCGCCGCCCTCCAAGGTATTAAGCCAGTCCAGCTTTTCCTGATCTGAATACTCATCACCTGCATATCTTATATTGCTTAATGTGCATCCCTCCCAGGAAGCAAAAAGACATTTGACCTTAATAAAGGCTTCCTTTAATTCCTCTTCCGTAAAAATATCAGAATCGCCGTAGTCTTCAGTAATATCTCCGGAAGATGCCTTTCCAAGGTACTCCTCCAGAGTAATGCCTTTATCTTCTATCTCCTTTGCCGTATCTTTATCATTTATATATCTTATATGCCAGGGTTCGTAACCGTATCCCGTAATATGCTCTCTCCCGTCTAAATATCGGAGGATGAACCCGTGCTCCGCCAGCTTTTCGTGAATCGTGCTCCAGATCTCGGTGTACTGCACCATGTCTTCGTTCTCCACTACATTTTTTCCGTCAACTATAAGATAGAGATCCAAGGCTAATCCCGTATGGTGCTCCGAATATCCGGGTACAGCCACTGTCTTTGCCGTATAAGCCTCGCCGTATTTTTCCGTAAAATCATCAACTATCTTCTGCTGGGCCTCCACGGTTCTTCTGGCAGAGTCAAGATCAACAAAGACACCTTCTTCCTCCAGCTCCTCTTTAAGCAAAAGATAGGCATCATAAGCAGCTTTCTCTACTTCCACATCGTCTCCCAAAGAATTTGTCGTATGAACCGTCTGAACTTTATCCTCCCAGTCTTCAGGCAGAGGATTCAGCTTGTTCACGAGTACCATATAATCAAGGTCGTAGGAAGCATCTGTTTCCTGTTCCTGCTTTTTTGCACATCCTGAGATCATAATAACACTGAGTATTAATAGGATCCCCCATACAAAACTTCTTTTCATCTTAAAATGCTCCTCCCTTCAGCACCCTTACTATATATACTTAAGCCATACATATGTCTCGGTGTTAAGATCATCATTCTTCGCTGAACTCAAGATCCTGGATGATATAATAATCGTATTCGGGATAAAGCTCTTTTGCCTCCTTGTAAAGAGTTGCCATAAGTTCAGATCTGTCGGGAGCATCGAAGCTTATAACCGCATCTAGCCTTATTATGCCTGTCTCTTTATCAAGATAAAACCCATGGACCTGGTTTACATATTCATGAGACAGGAATCTTTCTTTAAGCTCTTTCTCGATCTGATTTACTTTTTCATCATTTCTGTTGGAGGAATATATCCCAACTGCCGTAAGGATGATGTTATGCTGCTTATACACTTCGTTTGTGATATTTCTGCACAGGTCATCCACCTGACTTACTGACAGATCATCGGGGACCTCGATATGAATGGATGCCTGAAAGGTATCCGGTCCGTAATTATGGACTATAAGGTCGTATGCTCCCATTACATTGGGAAATTCCATTACTGTTTTTTTGATCTTTCCTGATAACTCTGCATCGGCCTTCTCTCCCAGAAGTCTTGAAAGAGTCTCACGCAGCATGTCGATACCTGACTTTATGATAACTAGTGATATTACCGCGCCAAGATATGCCTCCAGAGAAAGACCTGAAAACATAAAAATGAGAGCTGCAACAAGGGTGGATGCAGATATTACTGAGTCCAGTGTGGCGTCCTCTCCGGAATTTACAAGGGAATCGGAGTTTACTCTCCTGCCAACTGTTTTCATGTATCTTCCCAGTATTATCTTGACCACTACTGCTACAGCTATGATGATAAGAGCAATATAAGAATAATCAGGCTCTTCTGGATGTATTATCTTTTTAACGGATTCAATAAGAGATGTGATACCTGCATACAGAATGATAACGGATATTATTATAGCAGTGATATATTCTATCCTTCCGTGACCGAAGGGATGCTTTCTGTCCGGTTCCCTCCCTGCAAGTTTCGTACCTACTATGGTTATGACAGAAGAAACTGCATCAGACAGGTTATTTACTGCATCCAGCACTACTGCAATGGAATTTGAGATAAGGCCTATTATGGCCTTGAATGCTGCCAAAAATACGTTGGCAAGAATACCTACTATACTTGTCCTTATTATTACTGCTTCTCTGGACTGATGTTCGTTTTTGTGTGATGTCTTCAGTTTATCCAGTGTTGCCATCATAACACCTCGGTTTGATTTATTTGTATTCCTTTATATCTCCTCCAGATCTTTCCTTACTTTAAGGGCCTCTTCCATCATGGCTTTTAAAGCATCGTGATCTTCCGGATATTTTTCCATATCTTCGATAATATCAGGGCTCAGGAGATAGTCATAGGAAAAGCCTCTGATCTCGTAATCCGCGAATCCTATGCCGCCTATCTTATCCATATCTCCTGCGCCTTTAACATTAATGTCCGTATTAAGTCTTTTTATTCCCTCTATTTTTTCCTCTCGAGTAAGATCCTTAAGAGAATCTATATCTGATGCGATCCTTTCACAGCAGTCGTCGCAAACAGCATGCCATATGGCTTTTGCCCTCTTCCCCTGACTGTCATCATCCACGCTCTGGATCTTTATAAAAAGCCGGTCCGTTTCCTTTTTACAGAATTCACAATTCAGCTTTTCGCCGTATTTATAGGCCTTCAGGAATTTTTCCTTGAAAAGCTTTCTGGAATAGAATTTCTCTTTTCTGTACTTGTCGAATGTAAGATAGGGATCCACCTTTTCCTTACAGCATCTTGTAAGATAAAGGCATGAAGGATCGGCAAATCTCTCGTCCTCCATATATGAAGCAACTTCGCTTATATAATCATCATGAGTAGGCTGCCACATCAAAAGGTAAAGAGCGCTTATAAGATCTCCGCCGGTTCCTTTTCGGAACTCTTCCAGTATGACATTCTCTCCCAGCTGAAAGCTTTTCTGTATTATGGAGCTGAATTTGGTGGCTTTCGGATCTTTCTCCTCCAGCTCCTTATACCCCATATACTCTTCCGCAGAGATATCTGATTCTATTAGCGGTTTTCCGCAAACAGGGCAGAAATTCCCCTCGGGGCCTGCGTATCCGTGTTCCGGGCAGAATCTGACATTTTGCTTTACAACCATAGCTTTCTCCTTTGCCGTATTACGCCTTTTATGTAAGTCTCTTATTCTTCCATTTGCCTCTTTTATACATTATAACGGTTATTCCGGCGGCAATGAACCAGGATATGAGAACGGATGTGCATATCATAAAAAAGTTTCCCGTAGGGTTTTCGGGAGTTTTCGTAAGATGCACCAGAAGATATGCCAGAGGTGTGCTTATGCCTATGGTCTGTGTGATGGAGATCCACATGGGCGTGACTGTATCTCCCGCTCCTCTCATAACACCTGAAAGGCATTGGGTTACTTCAAATATGATATATCCCACCAGAAGGATGCTCATTACGGTATAGCTTATATCGATAAGATCCTCTGTTTTCGTAAATATCTTCATTAAGGATTTTCCGAAAAGGATTATTATGGCAGAAATGACCGTGCTTACAGAAACTGCAAGGAGCGTTCCTTTCTTTACTCCTTCCTCCACTCTGTCCAGTTTCCCTGCTCCGATGTTCTGTCCGGCAAAAGTGGTCATAGCCGTACCGAAGGAAAATGCGGGAAGTATAGCGAATCCGTCTATCCTCTGTACTATAACATTCGCTGCAATATACGTTGATCCGAAGGAATTTGTAAGGGCCTGTGTCAATACAAGCGACATGGAAAAGACACCTTGAGTAAGTCCCGAGGGCAGTCCCAATCGGATAAGGCTTCTTGAATAAAAACGTTCCGGCTTAAGATACTTCTTCTTGAGATCAAATACATCCTTCATGCGCATAAGCTTTAAGAAGGTAAGCACAGCCGACACAGCCTGAGCTATTATCGTAGCAAGAGCCACGCCTGCAACAGCCATATCAAAGTAGACCACAAATACATAATCCAGGGCTACATTAAGGAGTGTTGCAATTATAAGATATAAAAGGGCTGAAAGAGAATCTCCCAGACCTCTTAGTATTCCCCCGAGTATATTGTAAAGGGCGGAACCGGCGATACCTATAAAGATGATAATAAGATATGCTGAAGCCCAATCTATTATCTCATCCGGAGTGTTTAGAAGATGAAGAAGCGGCCTGGCTCCCAGGGCCCCGACCACCATTACTATAAGTGATGCTATCACCGTTAAAGTTATACAGCTCCCTATTGATCCGGAAAGCTCCTCCCTCATCTTGGCTCCGTAATACTGGGAAACCATTATACTTGCTCCGGTTGCTATGCCTACGAAGAGCACAAACATAAGGTTAAGGACCGGAGCCGCGCTTCCTACTGCTGATAATGCATCATCCCCTACAAACTGACCTACTATAATGGAATCTACTGTGTTATATAACTGCTGAGCTATATTGCCGATCAGCATCGGAACGGCAAACCTTACTATCTGATGCACGGGGTTTCCCACAGTCATGTCAACCGCGCCGAAAAGTCTTTTAATTCTGTCCATAAATGAATTACTTGATCTTTGATGCCTTAATTCTTATTTCTGTAAACTATTGTGCCTCAACATTTAATACCACAAATCCGGCACTTTTAACAGCCCCTTTAAAAGATGATATATTAGGAGGCTCCTTTGTCATAACAATGGCTTTCTTTGTTGAAAAGTTTACCTTTGACATAACGCCTTCGAGACTGTTCAGACTGTTCTCCACCTTCCTGGCACAATCCTCACAGACCATACCTCCGATCTCAAGATATGTGGTATATATATAATTCTTTTTATCTTTGTCAGAAGGCGGAACCTTTTTAATGTTTTCCCCGGGAGAACAGCAGCTGTCTCCTTTATGCCTCTTTGTTATAAACAGATAAAAAGCGATCCCCAGCATCATAATTACTAAAAGGAAGATCACAAATGTAGAAAACTTCATTTCTTTCTCCTTGTTTTACATTCAAGGCCGCATTTACTGCAGTCAGAGCTGCATCTGGCCTTTTTCTGTTTTCTGATGGTGATAAAGGATAGCGCCAAAACTGCCAGAACGGCCGCAATGATAACTATATCCCATACATTCATATTTATCACACTCCTATTGCCATACCTATAAATCTGGTGATAAGGGCCCCTATCCATGCCAGCAGGCACTGCCATACTACGATAAATAAAGCCCATTTCCCTCCCAGTTCTCTTTTTATGGAAGCTACGGCAGCCACGCATGGTGTATATAAAAGACTGAATACAAGAAGAGACATGGCTGTAAGAGGTGTCATCAATGCCGCTACTCCTCCTACATAAAGCACCTCAAGAACAGATACAACGCTCTCCTTGGCCATGAATCCGCTGATAAGAGCTACCACGATCCTCCAATCACCAAGGCCTATAGGTGTAAATACCGGTACGAGGAATCCTGATATCCCGGCCAATATACTGTCACGTGAATCCTCAACCATATTAAGAGCAAAGTCAAAATTGGAAAGGAACCATACTACCACAGTAGCTATCATTATCACGGAAAAAGCCCTTACAAGGAAATCCTTGGCCTTTTCCCATAAAAGCTGAAGCACATTTCTTATGCCCGGCATGCGGTAGCTGGGAAGTTCCATTACAAAGGGAACTGCCTCGCCCTTAAAAAGAGTCTTTTTATAAATAAGGGCCACAACTATGGAGACTACTATGCCTAAAACATAAAGGCCTGTCATAATAAGAGCCTTGTAGTCTTTAAAGAAGGCATCCACAAAGAACGCATATATGGGCAGTTTTGCAGTACAGCTCATAAACGGCGTCAGAAGTATAGTCATCTTTCTGTCCCTCTCACTGGGCAGAGTCCTTGTGGCCATTACAGCAGGGACTGTACATCCGAAGCCTATAAGCATGGGGACAATGCTCCTTCCGGAGAGTCCCAGTTTTCTTAAAAGCCTGTCCATAAAAAAGGCAACTCTTGCCAGATAACCGCTGTCTTCCAGCAGGGACAGGAAAAAGAACATGGTAACTATGATGGGAAGAAAGCTCAAAACTGACCCAACGCCTTCAAAAATCCCGTCTATTACAAGGCCATGAAGTGCTTCGTTAACATCCATGTCTGTAAGGGCCTTATCGACCACTTCCGTAAGACTTCCTATGCCTGACTCCATCAACTCCTGGAGCCATGCCCCTATAACATTGAATGTCAGATAGAATACGGCTGCCATTATCAATATAAAAACAGGAATGGCAGTATATTTTCCCGTAAGTATATTATCTATCTTGCGGCTTCTTGTATGCTCTTTTGTTTCCTCGGGCTTTATGATGCATGCATCACAGACCTTCTGAATAAAGGAAAAACGCATATCGGCAATGGATGCCGACGGATCAAGTCCTCTTTCCTTTTCCAGCTGTACTTTGATATGCTCTATGGTCTCTTTTTCGTTATCGTCAAGATCCAGCTGACTTATTATAAGGTTATCTCCCTCTATGATCTTGCTTGAGGCAAATCGTACAGGAAGTTCCGTTCTTTTTGCATGATCTTCTATTATATGTCTTACGGAATGAAGTGCTCTGTGAACTGATCCTCCTGCCTCGTCCTTGCTGCAGAAGTCCTGATACAGTGGCTTTTCCTGATATTTAGCTATATGTAAGGCATGATCCACAAGCTCATCTATGCCCTGCCTCTTAGATGCAGATATGGGAATAACAGGCGTACCAAGCATTTCTTCCATCTTGTTTATGTCAACAGACCCGCCGTTGCCCACAAGCTCGTCCATCATATTTAAAGCTACAACAACAGGAATATCCATTTCAAGGAGCTGCATAGTAAGATAGAGGTTTCTTTCTATGTTTGTGGAATCAACTATATTAATAATAGCCTTAGGATGATCATTTATGACAAAATTCCTTGACACCAGTTCCTCGCTGGAATAGGGAGACATGGAATAGATGCCCGGGAGATCGGTAATGAGGGTATTTTTATGCCCTTTTATGGAACCGCTCTTTCTTTCCACTGTAACGCCGGGGAAGTTCCCCACATGCTGATTTGCTCCTGTAAGCTGATTGAAAAGCGTGGTCTTTCCGCTGTTCTGATTTCCTACAAGGGCGAATGTAAGTATCTCATCGTCAGGCAGAGGCTCCCCTGTCCCTTTTGGATGGAACTTGCCTGCTTCTCCGAGTCCCGGATGCGGGTTATGTTCCTCCTTCTGATGCTTTTTCCCCTGTTCTGTTTTTTCTGTAGGCTTTATGATTATTTTTTCAGTATCTTCAAGCCTTAAAGTAAGCTCATACCCATGTATCCTTAGCTCCACCGGATCTCCCATGGGAGCATATTTTACCATTGTGACAACTGCTCCGGGGATAACACCCATGTCAAGGAAATGCTGTCTTAGAGCACCTTCCCCTATGACCTCTTCGATTACTGCAGATCTTCCGATCTCAAGTTCATTCAGTTTCATCCTACTAAATCTCCATGTTTATTAGTCTATATAGCAAAAAAAAGCGGCCTTGCGGCACTTTAAACTGCAAGACCGGAAGCTTTCATAATACTCGAAATGCAACTGCAATTAGCTCTAAAGGATGTTTTGTCTTATGCTGTGATGTCTTTATTCTCCCGAATCATGATTAGGTCGTTCTAACGATTATTATATTATAATAACTTCATTATGTAAATAAGATGCATTCCACATTTTTAAGATCCTGCAAAAAAATCCTGCAGCATGATGCTGCAGGATCATATGGTTCAAAGAAGAGTATTATTCCTCTGTTTCAGAGGGGTCGTTATTTACACTATCTTTATTTTTGCGTTTCTTTAAGAATAATAATAAAACAAGCAGAACTGTTGCCGCCGCTATTGCCACAATATACGGCACGGGATCGAAGTCGTCCCCTGTCTGGGTGGATCTGCCGGGCTTTTGAGCATCCTTTCCCGTTTCTTCCGGTAAAGTCTCAGGTTCGGGAATTACATGGGGTTGATATATGGCTATTGCAGTGAATCCATTTGCATCCGTTGCCATAACCCTTAGAGGCTCGGGGTCTCCTACAAAATCAGGATACGGAATAAATGTTACTGTCCCATCCTCGTTATAGGTATAAGTTCCTATCTTATTCCCGCTTTTATCAAGGGCGTCCACGGTTCTGTCTTCGGTGGGTTCTCCCGTCCTGGGATCCAGAACTTTTATGGATACGATCGGAGAACTGCCTTCCTTAAAAGAGGGAAAACTGTTTTGTCTTTCTCCCAGCCGACCCCATGTTTCACCATGGATCGGAGTAGGAGGTACGGGAGAATCCTTTTCAGTCTCATCAGTTTCCGTTTCTTCTACAGCCTTATTAACGAAGGCGCAATTCTCCGGTTTATGCTTGGGATCCCCATCATCGCGGATCTGTGCCGTAACACTCTTCCGTCCGCTTGCTTCGTCATAATGGATAAATATCTCCACTATGAATTCCTTCTGATCATACTCGATCTTGGGATCTGTTCCCTTAACCTGAGTTATCTTATATGTGAACATATCTCCGGGTTTAACATCATCCGGGGAAATATTCCAGGTATAAGTTCCGATCTCTCCGGACGAAAGCGTAAGCTTTACATCCCCTTCAGGAAGCAGCTCGCTGCCGTTGATATGATTCCATCCCTCACCGTAAGCATTCTCCGAAGGATCCTGAGGAGGAACATACTCGGAGCCTTCAATAAGGGATGTGCCGCCCATTTCGATGGAAACATCAACTTCCACCTTCATGTCGCCCTCTTCTGCAAAAGCATTATCAGGCCATGCAAACATAATGATTAGCACGAAGGACAGAAACCATCTCAGATATTTGGTTTTGTGATATGTTTTTTTATTATTCATTAAGCTGATTCTCATCGATCGTTACAAATAAAATAACACGTCTCGTACTCGTAGGGCTTTTGCATGTTGATAAAGCAATAATATGCCCACTTGCACCGGGATTGATATGCATCGCATTCCCCTGTATCCATTGATACAGCGCAGCTAATCCAGTGGATTCCGGATCGAATATAAGCTCGTTGGAAGCATCCGTATAGGCATATGCAAATACCGTAACGGAAAAATCTCCCCTGTCCGTAAAAATGGTACCTGTAAGATGCTTATCAAAATAATCCCGTTCTTCAAAGTAGTCCAGGGCACCGAACATCATGCCGCCGCTCATATGGTGGCCGTATAAAAGAGAATAATCGTCTGTAAATGATCCGTTATTCCTGCTGTCAAGGAAGATCGATCCTGCCAGGGAATAATCGCCATACGGGTCCTTATTGATGTATTCGTAATTATCCACGCCCTGCATAACAGGATAATCTATGGTCGTATCATCTATGGTTATCCAGCCTATGCAGTCTTCAGATAACTCTTTTAAGACCTGGATATCTTCGCCCGGTTCCGGCTTATATGGCATGGTAACTGCGGCTCTGGCATTGTTATATACGAATATGGTATCTGCCAGAAAATACAGCCCCAAAAGCAATATCAGTACAAAAACCACATCAAGGACGGTCTGCAGCGTTTTATCAAATATCCTGATTATCTTAAGAGCTCTTCTTTCGCCTTCTGTTAAGGGAACTTTGGATCTTGGTTTTTTCATAAGGACCTTTTAAGATCATTCCTCTATGTCAGATGCTTTCCTGCGTGTAAAGAAATAAACTGCAGCAAGGCCAAGCAGAACTACTGCTCCGCCGATACCCATAGCAACACCTGTAGGGATAACACCTGTCCTGGTGTTTGTTACCACTGCATCATCCTTATCCTCTATAGTACCGTCTGATGTAAAAGTATATGTGGCATTTGCATATGTAGTCACATATCCTTCAGAATTTGCATTTGTCTCTGTAACGGTATAGGAAGCACCTTCAGGTATACCGATGAATTTATATTTATCCTGATGTCCGTATGTCAGAGCTGTTCCGCTGGTGTAATTGGCATATGTAGGTGATGCAATATCCTGACCGTTTTCAACGACCTTTGCATATTTGGGGGTAACGTTTGCAGGAAGGCCTGTAAAATCAACTCTAATCGTCCACTTGGACTCCTTGTCACCCTGATTACCTGCTATTACCTTCTGTACAGTCATGGTATTTGTTAATATCTGGTTGATGTATTTATTGGACTTGGTCTCATCTTCGATACCTGATCCTTCGGGATCTCCGTTTGCATATCCGTCTGCAGCTGCACCGTTAGGGGTATAAGTCTGATCGGGAGCAGCAGTTACCTGTCCTTCGTAGGCCACATAACCGAGCACTGAAAGTGTTCCGTTAGTATCCTGAACATATACATCGATAGTACGGATGCGTGTCTGCTCTGTTCCGTCGGGAGCATCCACATCATATTTTACGCCGCCAACGTTCTCTGTATTGGAATTGGCTTCGGTAAGTGTATAGCGATATACTCCGGGCTTGGGGAATTTAATGCTGGAAAAATTGATGGTGATATCGGCTTCCGCATATATTTTAGTGTCATCTGTTATGGGCTTTCCCGTTCCGCCGGCAGTGGTTGCTGCACCGGCATCAAAGGATACATTGGCTACGGTAGGTGTACCTATACCTGCATAAACAGGGAGCTTTCCGGTTTCTGCATCTGCAACAGCTCCGGCTGTTATAGTATAGGTGAATGTAATGGCAGGGCTTACCGTATCCTTATCCACTACAAGGTACTTGTGCAGTTTGGTCGTTGTGCCTGTAGCTTCTTTATTATCTGTTGCATAATCAAAATCATCCGCTCTTACTGTTGATGATGCCATGCCGAGTAAAAGAAGCATTGCTAAAACCATACTGAGAACTTTTTTCATTCTTTCTCTCCTTTGATAAATACTTAATATATAATCCGGAGAAATCATCTCCGATTATCCGTTGATCATCAGAATCCCCTGCGTCTTATCTGAAAAATCACTTTGCCCTTGAGCTTTGTAACAGGCCCTATGCTCCTGGAATCCATGGCCTGCTCTCTGGCATCTGCCAGGACAAAATATTCTCCTTCTTTTACGGTATAAGGGAAAACCATGGTATCTGATGGCCGTTTTTTTGTTTCGTAATATATGGTCTCATAAGGTCTCAGACCGTTAATCGTGTAGGTACCTTCCTCATCGATGACTACCTCATCTCCGGGCTCGCCTACTATCCTTCCGAAACAATTCTTCCCTTCGTGCTCGTATATGACAAGATCGCCGCTTTTATATCCGCCTAATCTGAATGTGATAACAAGATCCCCGTCCCTGAGAGCAGGATACATATCATTTGTATGGCAGATAAATACTCCTCCCACATAATTCAAGAGGATCCAGAGAAGCAGACCGATAACAAATATCTTTAGCAAAAGATTCCTAAGCCGCTTTAATACCCTTTGTCTCCCCGGCCTTTTATTCTTCGACGGTTCCGAGATCTCTGTCTCCGCAGGAACATTCTCCGAAGAGACTTCATCTCCGGGGCCAACTTCCTGCTCTACTGATCCGGATGCAGGCTCCTCTGAATTGAGGACATCCCCTTTGGGAGTAATATCAGTCAATACTGTGCTCTCTTTCTAAGTGTATCTTATTTGTTAAATATGGTCCGGTCTATTGCATACCGATTACTCAATGTCTGATTACAGTTAGAGTTATGATATCAAATATTAACTATAAATACAAATAAAACTGATTTATTGAGCAGTTTTTTTGTACTTTTTTATTATTTTACGTTTATATAGAATAAAAGTGCAGTTTTACCTTGATCTTTGCATGATCTTACTGATTTATAAAGGCCCTGAGTCCGCGGATCTTTTTAAGAGCACTTTTATAGCCGGTCCAGTATAAATGCCCCAGCTTGCTCATATTGCCTTCTATCCTCTTAACTGTTACCGGGTCCTCAGGCTGTATAACAAACAGCTTCCCTTCCTCTTCCAGTCTTGAAATCTCGTCACACTGTCTGTTGTAATCGGAATTGCTGTTTTTAAGACTCTCGAAAAACATGGGATAGTTCCTGTAAGGGCCTATATTAAGCATATTTTCGTTTACTTTTTTTCTGTAATCCTTATCTCTTGTCCTTACTACGATGATCTTATCATAGCCCAGTTCCATAGCCTTTTCGTAGGGAATCTTGCAGCTGCAGCCCCCGTCAAGGCACGGTATCCCGTCCACATTTACCATAGGAGAGATAAACGGCATAGACGCAGACGCTTTTGCAGCATCATATATATTTTTACAGTTATCCTTTTCAAAGAACACAGGCTTGCCCGTAAGGCAATTTGTGGCAACAGCAATATATCTTACAGGACGGGAAAAAAATCTTTCTTCATCAAAGGGCTCTATCAGGCCGTAATCATCAAAACAAAAATCGAGCCTGATGGGGCTTTTTGAATGTACCAGTGCCTTTATCCCTACATAATCAGGATCATGTCTGTATCCCAGGTTAAGGCGTGCGGATCTCCCTATCTGTCCTGATGCATAATTCAGCCCGCTGAGTGCTCCGGCACTTACTCCTATAACACAGCTGAAATTGATATCATGTCTCATAAAACAATCTAGGACACCTTGTGTAAACAGTCCTCTGAAAGCTCCGCCCTCCAGTACAAGGCAGCCTTCTGTTATCTTGTCTTTTGCTTTCCCTTTGGGTATCCTTTCTATCTTCGAATATACTTTTTTACTGCTCATTTTTTATTACTCAATCCGAATCCCTTTTTATATGATATTGCTTCTTGAAATATTTTCCCGTGAACACCTATTATAACTCGGCAAGCATCTGCCCCGGATCCTCTGCCGGTTTAACTTTGGATAAGGCCTTTATGATGATTCCTTCTTCATCAATCAGATATGTACTCCGGATCACACCCATCACGGTTTTTCCGTACATTTTCTTTTCGCCAAGAACATCATATGCCTTGATCACATCCAGATCCGTGTCTGAGAGAAGAGTAAAAGGCAGACCGTATTTTTCCTCGAATCTCTTGTGAGATGCCACCGTATCTTTGCTCACTCCCAGTACAACTGCTCCCTTCTCCCTGAAAAGGGGATACATTTCCCCGTATGAGCACGCCTGTTTTGTACAGCCTGATGTCATATCCTTCGGGTAGAAATATAATATGACCTTTTGTCCTTTATAATCCGATAAGCTTTTTATATCTCCGTTTTGATCAGGCAGCGAAAAATCCGGTGCTTTTATTCCTGTTTCAAGCATGATGATATCCTCCTGTTATTTTCTAGATATTTATTTATCCAAATTATCCACGGCTATTATCTCTGCTTCACCTATCCTGTATGCCAGCTTTTTATTGGTAAATACCACATTATTCTCTAGGCACAGTATCACATTTATGACCCCGGCATGGGTTATAAGAAGCACTTCTTTCAGCCCTATTTCAGCCTTAAATCCTGTCCAGGCTTTGCGTATCCTTTCAAAAAACATTTTGGGGCTTTCACCTCCCGGCCAGGGTTCATCCCAGCCAAGAGTATTAAAATATTTTCCGGGATATTTTTTTGCGGCTTCTGTTTTCAGCATTCCGGCAAGATGTCCGTTATTTGTCTCTCTGAATTCAGGCCTTAATTCCACAGGCAGGCAGAGATGCTCACCAACGATCTCTGCCGTTTCCCTTGCCCGGGTCAGATCACTGGAATATATCTCTACTATCCCCTTGTTTTTAAGATCGATCTTTGCTTTGTTTACCTGCTCCTTGCCTTTTTCCGTAAGGCCATAACTGCTCCATCCGCCAAATCTTTCCGGGCTGTCTGCCCCATGTCTCATAAGGTAGATCATAGCTCGTTCCTTTCCGATGACGCTCATTAAAGATAAGAGATGCTTCTCCCTGGAATATTGGAAAAAATATCATTCCGCTACTTTTCCGCCCAGTTCTTCCTCCCATCTGAAGGTATCAGTCTTTTTCACATCTTCGCCGTATATGGTCTTAAAATCATTTCGCATGGAAATAACATTGAATCCGTATTCTTCCCAGGTCTTTCTTAATTTTTCGACTTTTTCGGGGTCACCGTAGTCTCTTACATCATCATCGGCAATAAGAGCAAAGGCCGCACTTCTGTATTCGTTATCCGATGTGGTATAAACAAACATGCTCGTATCTCCGCTTGAATTTCCGAAGGCAAGAACAGGCTGCTTGCCGATCTCTTGGGCAATCAGAGACACTTTGTTCATCTTAAGATTTTTAATGAGAAGCTTATCTGTCCTTATTATCTCATCGTCTTCACTGTAGACATAATCAAGACCGTCTGTACCGTCCTGGCCGGTAGCTTCAAGCTGCACGTCCATTCCTATAATGTTTTCCTCAGGTATATCTACCATTCCGTCAAGAAGATCACGGCAGATGAATCTGTCGCTGCCGCTTACAAGATAAACTTTAAAGCCGTTCTCGTTAAGATAATCTATAACCTCTATCATGGGCTGGTAAAAAGCTTCACCGTATGTCATGCCTTCAAAGCCATCCACATCTTTTATAAGTATGCTGTTGACGAATTCCTTAAATTCATCCAATGTAAGGCCTGAATAAGCTCTTGCTGCCTGAGTTGCATGTTTTACAGGCAGATCTTTTGATGCTTCTATCTTACCGATTGCAGAATCTCTGATCTCTTCCCCAACTGCGATCATTTCTTCATCCGCTGTAAAGGATGG
This sequence comes from uncultured Eubacteriales bacterium, assembly GCA_902797845.1. GTDB lineage: Bacteria > Bacillota > Clostridia > Lachnospirales > Lachnospiraceae > RUG14319. The sequence goes on from CADBUJ010000031.1 coordinate 34,914, forward strand.
ATCTGCCAGCACTCTGTATGCATACATGTAATACTCAAGATATGTGGGGAATAATTCTCCGTAGATCGTTCCGTCCATATCGAAAACGGCGATACGCCTGTCTTCGGGGATAAAGTCCTTTGAGCCTTCATCCGTTACAGCTTCTATATAATCAATAAGAGCATTAAGAGATTCGGCATCCTGATTCCATGATGCGAAAACATCCTCTGTATCGAGAGTATTCTCGTTACTTTCTGCGCTTGTTTCATCATCTGCTCCGGCATTTGTTTCTGCATCCGGAGCATTCTTTTTGCAGCCGGCTGCAAAGACAGATACAAATACCATCATAATGCACATACATGTTAAATATAATTTTTTCAATTCTCTGTTCCTCCCTATATATGATCCCTTGCATCCTGTGATGCCTGAGCATATTTTACTTACAATATTGTATTACTATTTCAGTTAAAGTTCCACCCACTTGCTTTCACCTACTTAAGCCGCTGTCTGCTCTTGCTTTTATTTACCGTATCCTTAAAAAAGCAGCTGCAAACATGTTTCCTGCTGCAGCTGCTCTGTCTTTTGCCTTACAATATCCTTTTTATATCTTCTTTAAAAGATCTGCCCCCATTTTATAAGCAGTCTCACATTCTTCGGGAAATACCGTTTGATGACGTACTATCTTTTGATCTATATCAAACATGCTCCATTCCCAGTCTGTTTTTGAATAATCTCTAAGCTGCAGAGTATTGCCGCTAATAAGTACATCTGTGTGACCTACGAAGCGGTCCATTGTCTTTTTATAATTGTTTACAAGATCAGCATACATAGTGTCGGGAGCATTGCTTGTCATTATTAAGAGAAC
>CADBUJ010000032.1 GCA_902797845.1 uncultured Eubacteriales bacterium
ACTTTATATTTCTTTTTTGAATTAAGATAATTATATTCAGCGGATCTTCCCGTAAATATTATATTTACGGTCTCTCCCTCATAAAGGTCTTCAGACTTTTCTGCGGAAAAATCTCCCACTGTTAACGGTATGTCTCCTGTATCCTTAAGAGACATATTTAAGACTCCCTTCCCTGTCGTTCCGGAAAAGGAGACCTCCAGATATTCGAAGGGATCCACATCCCGGGGCCTTTTATCCGTCAGGGAATCATAAACGAAAAGCCCTATGACTGCTATGCATATAAGAGACAGAACAGTCTTCATAACGGGTATAAATGTCTTCTTTTTTCCTTTTTTGTCCCTGATGATGTTTTCCTGTTCCTTATCCCTCATTTAAAACTCCTGTATAAGCGCCGAAGTCAGGTATAAAACTTTCTTTGGCAGTATCTCCCGTCTGTATATAGGCATTTTCTATGCCAAGCTCTTCTGCATAGGCCAGAACTTTTTCGTATTCGTATGTAGTAAGCCTTCTATTTATCTCCGGATATCCATTAAGCCCCTTCACAGGGGTGTATTGATTAAGGATGCTTAATACGACCTTTTCCCCGTATGTTCTATAAACATATTCAATGATGCTTTTTGCATCCTCCGTCCTTCCGGGAAGCACTAGATGCCTTACGATCACCCCTTTTAGCATGATCCCCCTGTCATCGTATACGGGCTCTCCCTTTGTGGATACCATCTCTTCAAGGGCTGTCTTTGCCTTTTCTATATAATCAGGGGCATTAGAGTATCTTTCTGCCGCATCCCTGTCCCAGTATTTAAAGTCTGTAAGATAAATATCTATATATGGTGAAAGTTCTCTTATTAGGCTGCTCTCCTCGTATCCTCCCGTATTAAGGATAAAGGGTATGCCTACATTCTCTTTGCCTGCAAGATCGATGGCCTCAATTATCTTATGGGCAAAATGGGTGCCTGTCACAAGATTTATATTATTTGCTCCCTTTTCCTTAAGCTCAAAGAATATTTCCGCAAGCCTTTGGACGGATATCTCCATACCGTAATGTCCCAGAGCTATCTGCCTGTTCTGACAGTAAACGCATTTAAGACTGCAGCCCGAAAAAAACACGGTGCCCGAGCCCTCTTCTCCGCTTATACAGGGCTCCTCCCAGTAATGAAGAGAGGCTCTGGATATCATAAGAGCCTCTTTACATCCGCAGTATCCTTTATTGATATTCCTTGACGCCCTGCATCTTCTGGGGCAGAGAACACATTCCATTTATCTGTTCCCGGTCTTGTCGAAGGTATGATATTTCATATATTTTCCAAGCCATACAAGATCCACGGTTCCCAGCGGTCCGTTTCTGTGCTTGGCCACGCTGACCTCCGTTATGCCCTTCTTGGTGGAATCGTCTTTATTGTAATAATCATCACGGTAAAGGAACATTACAAGGTCCGCATCCTGCTCTATGGAACCCGAATCTCTCAGATCCGAAAGCATAGGTCTGTGATCCTCTCTTTTTTCCGGTCCTCGGCTAAGCTGCGAAAGCGCCACAACAGGCACGTCCAGTTCTCTTGCAAGGGCCTTCAGATTACGGGATATCTCCTGGGTCTTCGCCTGAAGGGATTCCGTCTTCATATTTGTTTCCACAAGCTGCAGATAATCAACGAAAATGATCTTTATATCATTCTCCAGCTTATATTTACGGCATTTTGATCTTAAGGCATTTATGCTGATGGAAGGCGTATCGTCTATGATAAGGCCCGAGTCGCTTATAAGCCCGGCTCCCTCCACCAGATCGTTCCATTCGTCATTTCTTATGGCTCCCGTTCTGATGTTCTGAGAATCTATCCTGGACTCCATGGCAAGAAGCCTCATAACAAGCTGCTCCCTTGACATTTCCAGACTGAATATGACAGAAGGTATCTTGTGCCTTATGGAGATAAATTCGGCAATATTAAGAGCAAAGGCCGTTTTTCCCATGGACGGTCTTGCAGCAATAAGTATAAAATCCGAGTTCTGAAAGCCTGCCGTTATATCATCAAGATACTTAAAGCCCGACGGAATACCTGTTACCTGACTGTTGCTCCTGGAGGCTGCCTGTATCTTTGACATAACGCTTACCACAACATCCTGTATGGGATAAAAATCGTTGTCTGTCTTCTTTCTCAGAAGATCGAATATGGTCTTTTCCGTATCATCGAGGACCTTTTCCAGCTCTCCCTCGTCCCTGTAGCAGTTGGAGGCCAGCTCCTCATGGGCGCGTATGAGCTGACGGCGCACGCTTTTTTCGTATACTGTCCTGGCATAATATTCCACATTTGATGATGTGGGCACATTATCAATAAGCCCTGCAATAAACTCCGGCTCCGACATATCATCAGGCAGATCCTTTGAACGAAGTGCCTCCGCCAGAGTAACGGTATCCACAGGCATACGCTTATTATTAAGCTCAACCATGGCATCAAAGAGTATACCGTATCTCTGCATGTAGAAATCCTTGCCCGTTAGTATCTCCGCAGCCTTTATGATGGCATCGGCATCCATAAACATGGAACCTATAACTGCCCTTTCAGCCTCGTCGCTGTGAGGCATGACTCTTTTTACAACAGCCTCATCCATATCTACTCTTCCACTACCTTTACCGTAAAATCAGCCGAAACCTTGGGATGTATCTTATATGTTACAGAAAAGCTTCCGAGGGCTTTGATCGCCTCCTGAAGCTGTATCTTCTTTTTATCGAGAGTCATATCAAGCTGTTCCTTAGCCTTCTCCGATATCTCCTTGGAGGAAACGGAACCGAACAATTTACCGTTTTCTCCCGTTTTGATGGGAACAGTCACGGTCTTTCCCTTAAGCTTTTCAGCAAAAGCCACCGCATCCTCATATTTTTCTTCCGCTATCTTTTCTTCGTTTGCCTTCTGAAGCTTTAAGTCATTCAAATTCTTTGCATTGGCCTCTATACCAAGCTTTTTCTTAAGAATAAAATTCCTGGCGTAACCGTCGTTCACCTCAACGATCTCGCCCTTTTTTCCCAGACTCTTTACGTCCTCGATCAGAATAACTTTCATTATATCTCTCCTTCGTTTTTCATTCTTCGAAGTTCCATCTTCACATTGGCCATGGCCGCTTCCACACTCATATCCTTAAGCTGTGCCCCTGCCATGGTGGAGTGTCCTCCGCCGCCGAATTTCTCCATAACAAGCTGAACATTTATATCGCCCATGCTCCTGGCACTTACAAATATCCTGTCATCCACATCCGTAAATACGAAGGATGCCTTGACCCCCGCTATCTCCAGAAGCTCGTTTGCCGCCTGGGCTCCTATTACCGTAGGATCCGGCACATCATCACTGCTGCATACGGCAAAGGCATATTCTCTGTCAAAGAGCTCCGTAGTCTCAACGGCTTTGGCCTTTGCAAGCACCGTATCCAGATCGTCGGAAAGAAGCTTCCTTACATTTGTGATGTCTGCCCCGCAGTTTTTAAGATATGCTGCAGCCTCGAAGGTCCTGGCGGTGGTCCTTGAAACAAAATTATTCGTATCCACCATAAGACCTGCATACATTGTATTAGCTTCCTCATGGGAAGGTCTTACCTTTTCGTCGATATAGATAAGGATATCGATGACCATTTCCACGGTGGAAGATGCGAAAGGCTCCACATAGGAGAGCACGGCATCCTCTATGCTGTCCTTGCTCTGGCGGTGATGATCAAGGAGCACCGTAGCCTTCGACCTTTCCAGAAGCTCCGGACATTCTGTCATTTCGGCCTTATTTACATCCACCACGACTACCGCGGTCTTATCATCCATAAGCTGCAGAGCCTTGTCGTTTCCTATGAACATATCCGGCTCGCTTCCCTGCTCGTTCTTTAGATTATCCAAAAACGGCCTGACGCTCTTTGTTACCTCGTTGAAGATGATATAAGGCTTTTTGCCCAGAACTCTTACGGCTCTGGAGACACCTACGGCTGCCCCCAGGGAATCCATATCCCCTGTTTTATGGCCCATTATTATTACCTTGTCCTTTGTTTCCAGAAGCTGTCTTAATGCATGGGCCTTTACTCTTGCCCTTACTCTCGTATTCTTCTGTACCTGCTTGGCCCTTCCGCCGTAATAGGATATATTATCCTTCTCCTTGATAACGGCCTGATCGCCTCCTCTGCCAAGAGCCAGATCTATGGCATTTCTTGCCCATTCCTGGGTCTGAGCATATGTGGCTCCTTCCGCACCTACTCCGATACTTAAGGTCACCTCTATGCTGTTGCCCATATTAAGCTCTCTTACTTCATCCAGCAGAGAGAATTTATTATCCATAAGGCTCTTCAGATTCTTTTTCTGCATAACGAACATGAATCTGTCGTTCTCTATCCTGTTAAGGATGGCATCATAGCCTCCGAAATACCTTGTTATATCACGCTCGATAACTGCTGCCAGCATGGTCTTCTTTTCTTCGTCCGTGGAATCCAGCACATCATCGTAATTATCTATATATACGATACCGCATACCAGCTTCTGCTCCTGATTCTCCTTGGAATAGGTGCGAAGCCTTGTTTCATCGAAAAGATAAAGGGCCATGATGTATTCGTTCGTCTTCTCATCGACCTCATGCATATCCGCAACGTCTTTATCGTTATTTCTGTTAAGCTCTATCTTCTTTACTTTGATGCGGTAGTAGGACTCGTCGTATGTTATATATTCCGTTATCTGAGACTGCTTTACGGGAAGCTTGTCCATAGTGATGTCGGGAAAGAGATTCTCCACCCCGTTTACAGCCGCATTGTAGTTCTTAAGTTCCTTAAAAGAGCCGTTGCACCATATCATCTTTCCTCTTTTATCAAGGATGGCATATGGTATCTCCAGATTATATATAAAGTCATTCTGTACATGTTTATATGCCATGGAAAAGTCCAGCATATCCTTAAGGATCTGCTTTTTAGTCACCCTGTAATATATGATGGTAGTAAGCAGGAGCACCGCTCCGAGAGATGCCGTGATTATACCGGGAACATAGATATCCCATACTATAAAACCTATGCCGCATCCCAGGACCAGGCAGCCTATTACCATAAATGCTATAAACGTATTCTGAAGCTTATCCGCTATCCGGTTTTTTTGTTCCATTTTTCCGCCTTTATATCTGATATTTTTATAAAATTCAGCTTCTGAGTGGTTTTTGGGGATACTCCCCCAACATAAAGGCATTATACCATTTCAGGTCTGTCTTTTCCATTGAAAGAAAATGTTTTCATCTATATACTTAAACAAAAAGGAGGGGAAAAATGGGTAACGCATATGTATTTCTCGCAGAAGGTTTCGAAGAGATCGAGGCCCTTACCGTAGTTGATCTTTTAAGAAGAGCCGGCATTAACACCGTTACGGTATCTGTCACAAACGACAATATGGTAACGGGCTCCCACAGCATACCTGTTCTTGCAGATACCGTTTTCAGCGATGCGGATCTTACGGACGGAGTAATAACCATACTTCCGGGAGGGATGCCCGGTGCAGTAAACCTGAAGGAGCATAAGGGTCTTGCGGAACTGCTGAAAAAAAGAGCCGAAATAGGTCTTCCCATTGCCGCCATCTGCGCATCACCTGCTGTGGTGCTGGGTCCTCTGGGGATCCTGAAAGATAAGGAAGCCACCTGCTATCCCGGAATGGAGGATACGCTCTTCTGCAAAGAGATAATAAAAGATCAGAAGACGGTCATATCAGGCAATGTGATCACAAGCAGAGGTCCTTCAACTGCCATGGATCTGGCCCTTAATATAATAGAGATCCTTTCGGGGAAAGAAAAAAGAGAGCAGATCGCAAAAGGTCTTCTGCTCTAGATCCTGACTTTCTGTCATGATAAAAGCGGCTCAAAAGAGCCGCTTTTATTAGCTTTATTTACTCTGTTCTTAAAGCAATGGCCGGGTCCATTTTTGCAGCCTTTCTTGAAGGTATAAGCCCGCCTATAACAGTTATTATAATGCTGATTATTATAAGGATTATGCCATATCTTATCGGAAGAACGGCGCTGAGGGAGGAATCATCCAAAAGACTGTGAATCAGTTTGTTTATGGGTATCGTAAGGAGCATGGACACTCCTACCCCAAGAACACCGGCAAAAAGGCCTATGATCACCGTTTCGGCGTTAAATACCTGAGAAACGTTTCTCTTTGATGCTCCCAGCGCTCTTAATATACCTATTTCCTTCGTCCTCTCAAGAACGGAGATATGGGTTATTATTCCGATCATAATGGATGATACGATCAGTGAAACTGCCACAAAGGCAATAAGCACATACGATATAACATCCACTATGGATGTTATGGATGATGTAATAAGGGCCACATAATCCGTATAGACTATCTTTTTTGCCTCATCATCCGTAGCATCATTATATTTCTGGATATCCTCCGCCAAAAGGTCCTTGTCCTCGAAGCTGTCAGTATAAATGCTTATGGATGAAGGCGCATCATAGCTTACCTTTCCGAAGGCGCTCATATTTTCCTCGTATGTGGACCCTGCCACATATTGATCGTAAATGGAGAAAAGGATGTCATCATCGGGAGTCTCCGCAAGCCAAATATCAAGCATCTCTGCCATCTGAGATTCTCCCATGGGAACCGGTGCAGGTATGCTGCCGTATGATCCGCTTCCCCCACCTGTCTCCTCTCCGCCTTCCTCACCTTCAGCCTCCTGGGCCTGATAATACATTATAAGGCTGTAGAGAGAAGCTTTTTCTGAAATGCCCAGTGTATTTATATAGGCTTTTGCATCCTCCCTCTTCTGATCGTCAGATGCCGCTTCGAAGTGCATTCCCGTAATAACATTTATATCCGGGCTTTTTTCCTGTGCTTTTATGATCGCACTGTTATTTGAGTATTCGATAATGTGATCCGTAAGGAGAGATGTATAGCCCATGGAAGTTAAGACAGTAAGATTCTGATTTCCCTTTTCAGGCTTGATGATCCCGGATATTTTGATCTCCAGGGCATTCTCAAGGAGCTCTTCTCTCTCCGTCGGTCCGTCGCCTATATATGTAAAGGTTCCGTCTTCGTTTTCCCTGTATCTGTCGCAGGCAGGAATAAGATAAAAGGTCTTATCCAAAAGGTCTTCGTAACTGAATCTGATGTCTTCAGGCTCCTCCTTGTTCTCGATGGCCTCCTTTGCCTTATCATACTGTTCTCTTGAAAGATAACCCAGCTGCAGAAGCACATCCGCAGATACGCTCCCCCTTCTGTCCAGTACAAGTACCACCTGATCGTAGCTTTCAGGCCAGGAGCCGTAAACAAGATCATAATTATCCGTTATGACGGGACTTACCACATTGCTGCCCTGTCCGGGTGTAAGTACAGAGAAGTTTTTTGCCTCGGAATTCCCTGTGGCTCCGAAAAATAACATGGTGGTATCCCTGTTCATCCGCCACATGCTCCCGAAATCATTTGTTCCCGATGATGAAGATGATTCTTCATCCACTTCTGTATTTGTATTTATAAAAGAGTCTTCAGGGTCATATGTATAGACTTCAAAATTAACATCATAAGTGTATACGACTCCGTTTTCGCCTATGTGCTCGTTTATGCCGTTTCCGTGATCCTCCAGGTACTTTTTAAAAGCCGTAAGATCGTTTTCCGTAATACTGGAATTAATTGCCTCTGCAGCCTCAAGCAGCCTGTAATTTACGCCCACATCTGTTTTTTCTTCATCTGTTTCTTCGTCATCTCTTGCTGATATACTTCCGAATCCGGAACCGTTATTATTCTGCATGATGCTGTTTAGATCTATGGTCCTGGCATTTATCTGTATGGGGTATGATGCCATGGTATCCTTCTGGACATCGGCTATATACTTATTTACTCCCGTGGAAAGGGATAAAATAAGGGCAATGCCTATGATTCCTATTGATCCCGCAAAGGCCGTAAGGAGTGTACGTCCCTTCTTTGTTCGGAGATTCTGGGCACTTAAGGAAAGAGATGTACCAAAGGACATCCTTGATTTTCGATAAAATCTGTTCTCTGCTGCCTGTTCTTCCTCTTCGGGATAGTAAGGATCGGAATCGTCTGTTATCTTCCCGTCCCTAAGCTTAACGATCCTTGTGGAATAGGCCTCTGCCAGCTCGCTGTTATGGGTGACCATTACAACAAGCCTCTTTTCCGCCACCTTTTTTAAAAGCCCCATTATCTGTATGGATGTCTCCGAATCAAGGGCTCCCGTGGGCTCGTCCGCCAGAAGTATGTCGGGATCGTTTACAAGAGCTCTGGCTATAGCCACTCTCTGCATCTGCCCTCCGGACATCTGGTTGGGCTTTTTGTGCTCCTGACCTTCAAGGCCTACCTCTTTAAGAGCAGCTTTAGCACGTTTCTTTCTCTCTCCTCTGGAAATGCCGCCTATGGTAAGAGCCAGCTCCACATTTGATAATATGCTTTGATGGGGTATCAGATTATAGCTTTGAAAAACAAATCCTATGGTATGGTTCCTGTAGGTGTCCCAGTCCCTGTCCTTATACATTTTCGTGGAAACACCGTTTATAACAAGATCTCCGCTGTCGTATCTGTCAAGTCCGCCGATTATATTTAAAAGAGTCGTTTTTCCGGAGCCGCTGGGGCCGAGGACAGAAACGAACTCGTTGTCCCTTAAGGAAAGAGAAAAACCGTCCAGAGCCTTCTGGACCAGTTCTCCTGTTTTATATGTTTTGGAAATGTCTTTTAACTGCAGCATCTTATTATGTCCTCCTTAATGTCCGCAGCGCATCAGAACTTATAGTATATGAACGGAACGTATCCACTGCCCCACATGTATACAGATGCAAGAATGAATATCAATATGGCGCAGATACCGGCTGCCAAAGGTCTTTTCTTTATGTGATCAACGGGCTTTTTAAGAGCTCCTGATGCACACAGTATACCGATCGCAAGAACGATCATATACTGAGGGCTCGATACCTTGTAGAGATCACCCATAAGATTCCCCTTAAAATCAAACAGGTTCCCTAAATATGAAAGGCCTGCCCTGGCACCCGGCGAAGCAAAGAATATAAAACCTGCGGCCAGAATAAGCAAAAAGTATAGATGCCTAAGGAATTCGGGAATCTTAACTCCTCTTTTTTCCAATATCCTTTCAAAGGATATGGCGGCAGCCTGCAGCAGCCCCCAGATGACGAAGTTCCAGCTTGATCCGTGCCAGAGCCCCGTAAGTATAAATACAATAAAGGTATTTATCACGGTCCGCAAAAGACCTTTTTTGCTCCCTCCAAGGGGTATATATACATAATCCCTGAACCATCCTGAAAGGGACATGTGCCATCTTCTCCAGAAATCTCTGACAGAGTCGGCAGTAAAGGGATAATTAAAGTTTTCCGGTGTATCAAATCCCATCATCTCCCCGATGCCTATGGCCATATCGGAATATCCGCTGAAATCAAAATAAAGCATCACCAGATAGCCTGCGATGGATATCCATGCGGCAAGCGCGGAATAACCTTCATGCTGAAAAGCATTTGTTACATATGCGGATAAGGTGTCTGAAAGGAGGACTTTTTTTCCGAAGCCTGTCATAAACCTTACGGCCCCGCTGAATATCCTGTCAGTGGAGCATGCTCTGTTCCTTAACTGCGGTCCGAACCCCTTAAATCTCGTAATAGGCCCTGCCATTATCTGGGGGAAGAAGGAAACATACAGACTGTAATAAAACATATTCCTTTCGGGTTCTGTTCTTCCCTTATAAACATCAGCCATATATGATATGCATTTGAAGATAAAAAAGGAGACCCCTGCAGCAGGTACTATCCCCCACAGAGGAAGATCTGCTCCCGTTAGGGCGTTGATGTTCCTTATGATAAAATCCACATATTTGAAATAAAAGAGGATAAGAAGCTCCAGCACCGTGAACAGGATTAACAAAAGCCTTTTCTTATCTGTCCTCTTAAAAAGGATCCCGTAAGAATAGCTTATAAGAATGGCAAGCAGCAGCCACAGCACATTCTTCGGTTCTCCCCATGAATAAAAGATAAATGATAAAACAAGAAGAAGAGCATTCTGGACCTTGATGCCGATGCTGCTGCAGATATAATAAAGTATCAGACTTATGGGAAAGAAAACAAATACGAATACTGCGGAACTGAAGACCATTATCTTTTCACCCCCGCATATCTTACTTTAAGGGAGAGCTCTCTTTTATCCTCTCCCATTCCCAGATCCTTCGGGATAAAGCTGTCGGAGCATATGATCTCCACGGGATATGCGATATCTCCCGCATCAAAATACTCACCCGGTATAAAGAACTCCTGTTCTCCCGCTTCCTTCACATTTCTTGTAAGGACATTCCTGCCGTTTACATAAATGCTTATGTCCGTATCACCGTCGGATGTATATTCGGAAAGCTCCAGTCTTATCTCCATGCCTTTTGTGGAAAAATCTTTGTCTTTAAGAAGAAGGCAGCTGTCGGGCGATGCCCATACAAAATCCCTCTCAAATCCGTAATATCCGAAAGCTCTTTTTAACCCTGTCCCCTCTTTGGGATCAAGGCTTTTATGACAATAGCCCTCTGTCTCCCCGGGCACATATGTATCAAGGAATTTATCAAGATAATCTATAAATCCGTTGGAATACTGGAAAAACTGACATTCCACAAGTTCAACTGCTATAATATCCGAATTATCAAGGCACAGCTGAAGGTCAGCATCCTCCCAGCCGTTAAAATTCATCTGCTTGCCGTTGTTCCTTGTATCCACCACATAATTATTGTAATAGATAAAGAATGCCTGGGTATCAGGCATGGTATTAAAATAATCGTAGAGCATTCCCTTGCTGTAGGAATCACCCTGAAGGGTTATCCTTAAGGGCGTGGTGTCACCAGGCTCCTCAGGCGTTCTTTCGTACTGGTAAAAGGTCTTTGTGGGCGACGGTGAAAAGAGATTGAATATCTCGTAAAGATCCTCGTCTCTGTAATATGGCGTATCCTTTGATACGAGCTCACCCTTTACCATATTTCTTACGTTTATGCCAAGGACCTCTCCCGCTTTTTCTATTATCTCCCAGTCGGCCACCTGCTCGAAGGGTCTGGACCAGTGAGTCCCCGATTCATAAAAAAGAGGTATCCCCAGAGCCTTTATTTCATCAGCCGGACCTCCTGCATAAATATATTCGAGATCCCTGTCTTTTATAAGTTCCATAAAGGCATCATAGCCGCGGATCCTTTCCTCAGGTGCCATTTCAAAATATTTATCGGGGATATTTTCGAAATTATATCTGGCCTTTGAGGGCGCTATTATATATAAGAATTTCTTGCCGAAGCCCTCCAGCTTATTGCTGATGCTTACCATCTTATCCAGATAGTCCTCAAACTTCTTCATGTTTTCAGGCTCGGCATAATTCGTGCCCTCATTAAGACAAAGCTCCCCTGCAATATAGACATCCTGAAAAAGATCTCCGTTCTTTCCCACGATGTTGTTGCCGGGGCCTTCCTTAAATAAAGAAAATCTCAGCTGATTGTATATCTTGGTGGCCAGTCCGTTAAGGGGCATCTTGTGGCTTATATGATCTTCAGTCTTTTTCTGATATTCCCTGTTAAGATATGAGGATACGGAAAATTCCGGCATCGGGTAATTTGATGATGTGCCGGAAAGTCTCTGATCAAGTGTTTCTCCAAGCAGTCCTCCTGTTATATATAGGATCGCGGGAAGACATAATAGGACCATAAAGAGGACTATTATAACTTTTTTTGTTTTAACGCTTCCCTTTTCCATGTTCAAAAGACTGCTCCCGAAATGTTTAACGACATTATAAAATATATGTATAGTTTACCAAAATCAATAAGATAATCCTATTATGTTTTGAGGGTCCTCTTATTTCCCGTGTTGACATGCTGCCTTATTACATTTAAAATTCCTCTGTTTGAGATCTGAAATCTTAAGGAGCATTAAACACCCAAATGACATCGATCAAAAAAAGGGGAAACAATTTTACGGAAGGGCCCATTTTAAAGCCTCTTTTGTCCTTCGCTTTTCCTGTACTTATGGCGCTTTTCCTTCAGGCCATGTACGGAGCGGTGGACCTTTTTGTAGTAGGTAAATTTGCAGACTCCGTTGATGTCTCCGCTGTTTCCACCGGCTCTCAGATAATGCATACCATCACCTATATAGTAAGCAACCTGGCTATGGGAACGACCGTTCTTTTGGGCCAGTATATAGGAGAAGGAAAGGCTGAGGACGGAGGAAAGGTAACCGGAACTTCCATTATATTCTTTACACTGGTGGCTTTGGCCGCATCCTTTTTTCTGCTAATTGCATCTCCCGCTCTTACGGATCTTATGAACGCACCGCCCGAAGCGAGAGCGGATACCATAACCTATGTAAGGATATGCGGCGGCGGAGCCGTGGCTATAATCGCTTATAATCTTATAGGCTCCATTTTCCGGGGCATCGGAGATTCCACGACTCCCCTTATAACAGTTGCCATAGCATGTGTGATCAATATAATGGGAGATCTTTTACTTGTGGCAGTTTTCCACATGGGAACTGCAGGTGCTGCCATTGCCACCGTAGCGGCTCAGGCAGTAAGTGTCATATCATCTTTCCTCCTCATAAGAAGAAAGGAGCTTCCCTTTAAGCTGCTTAAAAGCCATCTCCGTCTTAATGCGGATATCCTTAAACGGATCCTACGGCTGGGACTGCCTCTTGCTCTTCAGAGCTTTCTCGTAAATGCATCCTTCCTCGTTATCCTGGCCATAGTAAATAATTTGGGACTTACACAGTCTGCAGGCCTTGGCGTTGCCGAAAAGGTATGTGCATTTATAATGCTGGTGGCCGCCGCCTTCAGTCAGGCCATGTCCGCATTCGTGGCCCAGAATTACGGTGCGGGAAAAATGGAGCGGGCTAAACGGGCCCTTTTCTACGGCATAGGATCTTCTCTTGTTATAGCCGTCTTCATGTTCCTTCTTACGTTTTTCAAGGGAGATATGCTGGCGGGAATCTTCTCAAAGGATCCGGAAGTAATAAGCATGGGCTTCGATTACCTTAAGGCTTATGCCATAGACTGCTTCTTGACAGCTGTATTTTTCTGCTTTATAGGCTTTTACAACGGTATAGGCATGACCCGCTTCGTTATGTTCCAGGGCATTGCGGGAGCATTCCTTGTCAGGATACCCGTAGCTTACCTTATGAGCCGCCTACCCGGCGCCACTCTCTTCCACATAGGAATGGCAACTCCATGCGCTTCCGTTCTGCAGACGATCCTATGCATTATCTGCTTTTTCAGTGTGAAAAAGAAATACAAGATTTAAGCACCTCCAAAGGAGGTGCTTTTTTAATCTGATCCGTTATCTTCCGGAGCTGCGCCGGTTTGGCCTTTGGAGTAAAGGATAGGATATCTCTTTTTATCCATCTCTATTGCTCCGAGCATAAGGGCTATTCCTATGCCGCATAGTATAAATGTAAATATCCATGCTCCTCCGGAGCCTGCATCATCATAAATGATGCCTGTGGAATACTGGCTGGCTCCCATAAAAAGTGAAAAGAGCGTAGAGGACATGGCCTCAAGCCTTCCCCTGTGGCTGGCAGGGATCCTTTTTGAAACGTATGGTCCGTAGGATATGGCCGTCAGGATCTCTCCGAAGGTAAAGAGTACCGTTGCCGCATAATAGGAAAACATATGAGCCATAAACAGCACAAAGACCGCATATCCCACCACCTGCAGGATCTCTCCGTATATGCATTTCTGTATCTCCCTAACCTTTGCCATAAACCTTGTAAATATGGGCGTAAAAAGTATTACCACAACGCAGTTTACGGAAGTCAGGGTCCCTACAGTCAGGGCTCCGTCCTCTCCGAAGATACTTCCCAGATCCAGCGGTATAAGGTAATTGAACTGGGAATATGCCGCTTCGTAGAAAAGGAAGCTTATTACAAATATCAAAACGGGAATGTTTTGTTTTATTACGGCAAAGGAGCTCTCCCCTTCCCTGCTTTTCTGATATACGGCTTCCTCGGATAGATCCTCGCAGGGAGTTGTGTCCTTAAGGAAGATAAGTATCAGAAGGGTCGAGATACCGATGGATACGCCGCTTATGATAAATGCCAGCCAAAGAAGCTCCTTAAACAGGAATCCCGCAATGGTAGGCGACAGCACAAGGCCGATATTTGCTCCCAGATATAAAAGAGAATATGCCCTCTCCCTGTCTTTAGTGGGATTTATATCTGCAATAAGGGCATTGTATGCCGGTCCCTCTATGGACTGAAATGCCGAAGCCGTTATTATAAGGGCAATGGACGCCAGCGACAAAGGCAGAAATCCGCACAATATGTAGAAGGTAACAGATATGCCGTCACAGATCACTATTATATTTTTTTTGTTATATCTGTCCGCAAGCTTTCCTCCCAGCAGGACGAAAGGCAGGACAGCAAAGGTCCCGATCACCGTGACTGTTGCCGTCTCCGTGGCATTGTAACCCATTTTAAGGTTGAGGATCATGGTCATCATCGCCCAGATCATGGACCCCATATTGGTTACTATCCTTCCGAAGAAGAGCACATAGTTTTCTCTTCTGAGACCTCTGTATTCGCTGAATAATCTCATGTATAAAGACCCTTACAAATAAAAGACTGCACCGGTCCTTGATCTATAAGGGCCGGATGCAGTTTATTTTATCATGTATAAAGACTCTGTGCCATAAGCTTTGATCTTTATCATGCCGTATTTTTATGAGCATAAGGGCTTTATAAAAAGAACTCCTGTATCTTCTCTCTGTAATCGGGCGCCACATCATATACGGCATGGCCGAAGCCGTCATACATATAAATGCTGCAGTCCGTATATTCCTTCAAATGATCATAAAGATCCGTAAAGGAATCCTCGGGGAATATCCTGTCTGTTTTATCGCCTATAACAAAAGCGGGACATGAAATGCGCTTTTCGAATCTTGATATATCAAAATCGTCTATACCCTCTGCAAGTACTGCAAAGCGTTCCAGTTCCTCCTGACTTATGGCTTTTGCTCCTTCCTCCAGAAAACCTCTCGCCGCCTCAAATACTTCCTTAGGATAAAGCATCTCTCCGAAATCCAGGAATAATTCCATTGCCTTACCCTCTCTTGCCCAGGAAGACCACTTTTCAAATAATCTCTTCTGGGACTCTTCCACTTTTGCTCCTGCAGATCCTACCAAAAGCTTTTTTACAAGCTCGGGATGCTCGGCCGCTATCTCCATGGAAGCCATGCCTCCCTTGGATACTCCGAAAAGATAAATATCCGAAAGTCCCAGCGCTTTTATGGCATCTGCCGTATCGGAAGCCATGCTGCTTAAGGGATAGGTTTCCGGCAATTCGTTTCTCGGGTCAAAAACATATATTGTAAAATCCTTTGTCAGAAGCTGATACTGCTCCGCCACTGCATCAGCCGAGGCCGTGACCCTTAAAGCACTAAGCCCCGGAATGACCACCATGGTCTTTTCCCCCTGTCCAAAGCAAAAATAATCCATTGTAAATCCATCTGTTTTAACGGTTCTGATCGGAATACTCATTTCATCCTCCTTTGACCTTTTAGGGATCAAAACCTGAAAAGGCCTCATATATTGATCCCTAACAGCATATACTCTGCCGGACAAAAATGCAAAGGCCGGTCTTATAATTCTTCAGACATATCCTTCCGATACCCTCAGGTCTCCCTTACACCTTTTCGTGCACCTGATGCCATGATGCTCTGAAGCACATATATAAGCACTGCCGTAAAGACCATGGGTATGCCTACATACCAGTATCTGTCAGCCAGAGCATTTGTGGTCCCGTATATCTCAAGTACCCCCTTTAAAATGCACCCCAGAGTAAGGGTCGCTATTCCTCCGTGATAAAGATTCCTTGCCACAGTTCTCGGATACAGTTTCGTTTTGCTGATAACCAGAAAAAGAAATGGCAAGGCTCCTCCCGCAAGGGGGGAATACAAAGGCATAGATCATGTAAAAGGAATACACCTGATGGCTGTTAAGCTCGTAAATTGCTCCGAATAGTATCCAGAAAAGAGATATCAAAAGATATACAAAAGACGTTTTTCCCGCCCTTTTTTTATTTGTTTCAATATCCGATGTATACAATGTCACTTACGCTCCTTTCCTTTATCCTGTTCCCCCCTGAAGTGGGATTATTGATGATCTCTCCGTTGAAATACATGGTGGAGGACCCGCCTCCGTCCAGATTATAGGCTGTCTCAACTCCAAGACTTTCCATAAATTCCGCCAGCTCATACAGGCTTAAGCCTTCGCTTTCATCTGTTCTTCCGTCAGATACCACAAAAACATAATGATCATCATCTATGATGCCGATAGCTGTCCGCGGGTTGCTCGCCATGGCCTTTCCCACTTCTTCCTCTGATGTTACGGATATGCTCCCCTCTGTCACAAGAGCAGGTCCGAAAGACAGTATCTGTACCGCCCCCTTCTCCAGCAGCTCTTCTGCAGTAACATCCTCTTCTTTGATTATCTCAAAGGATCCGTCATCATATATCACAAGATCCTCTCTGCCCTTTGCCGGAGTATTCCTGTAAAGAACCCCGTTCCTTAAAACATATCCGTATTCCTGGGTACCGTAATAATCTCCGTTTACGGCAAGTATGGCGCCGTTATCTTCTGCTATCTGTGATGTCTTGTCAGTAACGTTCTTTCCGTAGGCATTTTCCGCAAGGGCCGTCTTAAGGTATTCCGGATCCGTTACCTGTATATCTGCCACATATATGGTCGTATCGTATTCCTCATATTCCTTTATAACGATAGAGATATTTTCATCCCGGTATGACATATCCGATATCACGGCATCCTCTCCGCTGTCGGCTGAAGAGGAGGATGTTGTTCCGTCGCTTATTTCTTCATCAGATGTGCCTTCGCCGCTAGATATGCCCTCGCCGCTGCTCTTAAGAGCTGTTGTGCTTACCTCCTCTACCTGGCTGTACACCCTTGTTATAACGAACGTGTCCATCACAACATATAATGTAAAGGCAGCAAGCATCATTCCGTAAATGATACCGAATAAATATTTTCTATATTTCACTTATATTTTCCACCTTTCTTCCTGAACTGTATTTTTATCTTTAAATGCTTTTTATTTCATGATGCCTTGACCGATGGGCTGTAAAGTCCCTCCCTGTTTGCATTTCTGTCACTATCCTTACCTGTACTTTTAAATACAAAGGATCTCTGAACTGCCCAGCTGATCGCAAAGAACAAAGCTTCCGTTATTATTTTTGCCACCATGCTGTTTATATGGAGCCCTGTTACCAAAAGCCTCAGCACGAGAGTGTTTCCCAAAAGAATGCCCGCCGCCAAAAGGAAGTAGGAAAAGGCCGACTTAAGCACCTTATCATGGCTTTTAAAAACAAATCTGCGGTTAAGGGTGTAATTTACCGTGGCGCTTACGGTCCGTGCTCCCACATTTGATGCAACAAGATTCCCTGTTATAAGCAGCAGAAGTCCGTACGTTACATAGTCCACCAGAAATCCTGCAAGGGATGATGCCGAAAACTTTATTATTTCTTTATAGACCCTGTAGGAATCCTTTATCGTATCAAAATGGGATGAGGAATTATCGTCTATATAGATCGTCTCGATCTCCTCCTCCATGATGGGTATCTTCTCTTTGGCAAATTCCAGCAGCACGTTCATTTCGTATTCGTATCGTTCCCCGTTTATCTCAAGCATTTGGGGCATAAGATCCATGGAAAAGGCTCTTAAGCCTGTCTGAGTGTCATATACCTTAAGTCCTGTGGATATCCTGTATACGAACCGGGTCATACTGTTACCGAACCTGCTTCTAAAAGGCACATCTTTCCCAAGCTTTCTGCTGCCCAGAACAAGCGTGTCGGGATGAAGTTCTGCCTCATCACATATCTTAAGGGCATCTGATGCACTGTGCTGTCCGTCTGCATCAACTGTAACTATTACGGAACTTTTCCCGTAATGCTTCTGTATATATTCAAATCCTGTTTTAAGTGCTCTGCCCTTTCCCATGTTTTCGGAATGGGTCAGGACCGTGGCCCAGGCTCCTACTTCCTCGAATATCTTCGAATACTCAGGCCCGCTTCCGTCATCTACTACGACCATTTCAAAGCCTGCCACCAGCAGGTCCTCCACCACTTCATTCAATATCTGCGCAGGCTCGTAGGCCGGGATCAATGCAATCTTTTTAAATCCGTTCATATTTCTTACCTCGTATCCTTTAGATGTATCAATGTTTTCCTTTCCGTTTTCGAGAGTATAAAGCCTTAACCTGAAATGTACCTGAAACAAAAAAACAAAATAAAAAAGCAGCCGGTTCCTTTTAAGGCCGGCTGCCTTTTATGTCTTTATGCATTTTTTTAATCGTTATTTCCGTCATGTGATACAAGAGGATATTTTTTAAGTATATATACAGCAGTTACCACCCATGCAGCGGGAACTATAATAAGGCAGAGCATGGGATAATACGGATCTTTCATCTGAACGAACATAAAGGCCGGCAAAAGCTCCAGAAAATAACGCAGGAGAGTTGTCAGCAGGAGACTGCTGCTTTTTATATATATAACTCCCAGAACTATTCCCATGGCGAAGGTCCACACTATCTTTGCGGCCACGGAAGGCAGTCCCAGCCTCCACGCAGGGATCGCCCCTATTAAGGAAAAGACTGCCGCAGAGATCATAACGGACCACAGGCCCGCCTTCCTGCTTGTTGAAAGCGCACTTTTAAGAATGTTTATAAGAAGACCTCTTAAATAAAGCTCCTGGGCTGCTGCCAGAAAAATGTTGGAAATAATGGCAATGATTATTATCCTGCTGTGGGAAGGTATCCTGTCCATATAATTAAATACGCCGATGGCGAAGGCCAGGAAGTTTATGATAATGATGCCGTATAATGATCTTCCGTACTCGGAAAGGTCTCTCCTTAATCCGGAAAATCTGTAAGACGGCATAAATTCAGGGCAAAGCCCCTTGATCAAAAGAAGTCCGGCTAAGATCATAAGAAGCCTGTTTGCCATAAGATAATAATAAAAAGGCTCCACGCCTTTATAGGAGATATTTAAAAACATGGATGCAGGTATCCCTGTTATATCCATAAATGCC
Source organism: uncultured Eubacteriales bacterium (assembly GCA_902797845.1). GTDB lineage: Bacteria > Bacillota > Clostridia > Lachnospirales > Lachnospiraceae > RUG14319. The sequence goes on from CADBUJ010000032.1 coordinate 19,044, forward strand.
ATCACAAGAAATATGATCACCGCAAAAGCAAGCTCTCTTTTAGACTTTTCCATATACGCCCCCTTTGTTCAGGATATGTAGATTATAAGAAAATCCCGTGGCTTTTAAAAGCTCTTTTACTCATTAAAAAAAGACCCTGCCGTATTCTAAAAGGCAGGGTCTCTTTAACCGGAATTTTCCCGGGAGGAGGCTTAAATCATATATTTTCGTTTTTCAGGACTTCCACCGGATCCTCTTCCTTTATCTTGCCTGCAGCATAGATCATAGTGGCAAAGACCACTGCGAACACACTTCCCACCGCTATGGCAACACTGTACCAGGGAATGTAGAATCCTGTTTCGTATGCATTACCCGTTATCCTCCAGATCACAAATGTGACAAGCACTGATGCGGGAAGACCCCATAAGATGCCCTTAAGGCCGTACATAAGGCATTCGTAATTCATCATTCTGGAAAACCCTTTGGGGGATAAGCCTATGGATCTCAGCATTGCCAGCTCCCGTCTCCGCAGGCTTACATTGGTTGAGATCGTATTAAATACGTTTGCTGCTGCAATAAGGGATATCAATATGATAAAGCCGTATGCAAAAACATTTATGATGGTCATCAACATTTTTTCGGACTCGTGATACTCTGCCAGATCCACCAGTGCTCCTGTATCCATGCCCTGTTCCGAGAGGATGGATTTAACGGCTGTATATGCTTTTTTATGATCTTTGGCCTTAAAGAAATAGCTGCAGTTATATGCAAAATTTCCGCTTCTTTCCTTAAGGACAGACTCTTTAAGGCTTAAGGGATATAAAAGAGTTATCCTCTCGCCTATAGGGAATAATTCCTGATCGATAACAGCCTCTACCCGATACTTCGTATCACATAAGGCCTCGTCGGCGGAATAGACGACTGCCTGCTCTTCATCAAGCTCCCCTATCTCCCCGTTCCAGTATCTTTCCATATATTCTTCGGGATAATAATAATATTTCATCCCTTCTTCAGTCCGGATCTGCTCCATAAATACGAGACCCTCCATTTCCCTGAAAGAAAGGGATCTTATCTCAAGAGGAAGAGAGCTTTCATCTAAAAGGCTGTATGTACGCCATTTCTTATTCCCTGTGTCGGAGCTGTAATAGCTTGTTGTCTCGGAATTATACAAAATGCCTCTGGGTGATGATGCATCCCTATATGATTCCGGATCAAGGCCCTGCTCTCTTAAAAGATCTGAGAATGAACTGTCATTTATAAATGCGACTATAATAGGTACTTCTTTCAGGACTGCAGCTGATCCGCTGTCATCCGCACTTTCCGGATAATCCTTGCTTATAATGTCCTTCGGTATCCCCACAGCCTCCTGACCAACCTCCGCAAAGATGACATCGTCAACACCGTCTGCATCACTAAAAAGCTGGATAAGCCTCTCCGGGTCGTAACTTTTCCCTTCTGCAGCAGCGTCAGCATGATCCCTGTCATAAAAATTAAGATCCGCTGTACCTTCGTTTTCCGTCATCCCTCCTGCCGCATCTTTTAAATATGCCGTAAAGGATGATGCTGATATAAAAAGTGTTATGCTCACAAAAAGAGAGATCACGACGCTTCTGTATCGTTTTTTATTTCTCTTGAAATTCTTGGCCCCCATCATTCCCGGAAAGCCGAACAGCTTTTCCGTAAGGGATGAGGTCTTTACGTCCTTTTCCGTTATCTTAAGATCCTCAGACTGCCTTACGGCATCCATGGCAGAAAGAGTCATCGCTCTCTTTGCGGGGATCCAGGCTGATATAAGGGTAGTAATAAGGCATATGAGGGCCGCTGTAAAAAGTGCGGCAGGGTCCAGCACCAGATGTATCCTTGATGCGGCATCCGGATAGATCAGCCGGCTGAAAGCATCTCTCAGGGAATACAAAGTCACGCCTATGCCGGTGCAGCCAATTATCATGCCAAGGGGTATGCCTATGGCCGACAGGACCAGTGCCTCGTAAAGAACGGAAGATCTGATCTGCTTATCCGTAGCGCCCACAGACTTGAGTATTCCGAACATTTTTGTTCTTTCGCTGACCGAGATGGAAAAGGAATTATATATAAGAGATATGGATCCGAAAACTATCAAGAAAATAAGGACTCCCGCAAAGCCGTAGATAAACCTGCCTATTCCCCCATTGCTTACTATGCCGTTAACATGAAGAAGATTCGAATTAACGCTCCACTGGGAAGAAATCTTCTGAGAATTTGTAAAGGAGTAAAATTCATCTATATCCTTCATCATAAAAAAGGCCGTATAGGAATCCGTCTTCTCTGCTCTGGTAAATGCAGTGTAACCGGGACAGGAAAAATCCTCTATATCCGTGGAAAGCCTTTTATATGTGCCTGTCACCTTATAGGTCTTATTAACTTTATCTGAAAGCTCTTCACCGAGAGTAAATGCTCCTGTATATTCCTCTCTGTTTCCCACTTCCAGAGAAATGGTATCTCCGATCTTACAGTTAAGCTCTCCGTTATAAAAGATATGCTCCGGCAGAAGGATCTCTCCCGGTCCTTCAGGAAAGCTTCCTTCCTGTATCCTGATGGCCGCCATACCCTCCCCGTCTACAGGCAGGGATTCTATCTTTAAATAAGGCTTGTATTCGTTGGCTGTACCGGCTTCAGCCCATCCCACATTCCCCCAAAGGGATACTTCTTCTATTTCTTCAGAGGCCCGAAGAGCTGACACCTGTTTTTCATCTATATCCTTAAAGCATCCGTGCCAGTATCCCACATCCTCCACTATGCAGCTTTTGAGATACTCTATACCGCTGTGCGCTCCCTCGATAACAGCTGTAAAGAGAGCCATGGACAGGATAATGCCTATGATGGTAACAAGAGTCCTTGTTTTATTAAACTTAAGGCTTTGCCTGGTGTATTTATGAAATATGTTCATTGTCAGGCCCTCCGTATCCTGTCATCTTTAACGATAAGGCCGTCTTCCAGAGATATGATGCGGTCTGCCTGAAGGGCTATCTGCTCATCATGGGTTATAACTATAAGCGTCTGCTTATAATTTTTGTTGGACATTTTAAGAAGCTCCACGATCTCCCTGGAATTCTTTGAATCAAGATTTCCCGTAGGCTCATCTGCCAGCACAACCGCAGGAGCATTCATAAGAGCACGGCCTATGGAAACTCTCTGCTGCTGCCCTCCGGAAAGCTGATTGGGAAGACTTCCCCTTTTGTCCTCCAGTCCCAGAGCCTTTAAAAGCTCCTCCAGCCTGTTCTTATTTACTTCCCTCCCATCCATAAGGACCGGAAGAGTGATGTTCTCCACCACATTAAGGACAGGGATCAGATTATAAAACTGGTATATAAGCCCCACCTGTCTCCTTCTGAAAATGGCAAGACTTTCCTCATTAAGGGCATATACATCCTCATCTCCCATATATACTTTTCCTGATGTGGGCCTGTCCACTCCCCCGAGAATATGGAGAAGGGTGGATTTACCGGACCCTGAAGGGCCTATAATGGCAAGAAACTCTCCTCTTTCAACGGAAAAGGAAATACTGTCCAGAGCACGCACCTTAGTTTCTCCTTCTCCGTACTCCTTAACAAGATTTTCCACTCTTAATATCTCCATTTTTATAAAACCCCCGTTTATTTATTGATCAAAGTATATCCACATAAAGTGACATCCGGGTGACAATTACCCGGATGTCCTGATATCAGATTATTTTTTTGTAAAATCTTATGATAAATCGGGCTCCCTTTTCCCTGTTCTCAGCCTTTATGGTTCCGTCCTGAGCCGTTATTATCATCCTTGCAAGGGCAAGGCCTATGCCTGTACTGTCGGAAGAAGCATTCTTTCCTTTGTAGAATCTTTCAAAAAGATGAGGTATATCCTCTTTTGCAAAGCCCTCTCCCGTATCCTCTATTACGATCTCCGAAAATAAAGGCGTATCCGTATTCCTTATGGTGATGCTCCCGCCTTCGGGAGTATGCTCCAGAGCATTTTTTATAAGATTTCCCAGAGCTTCCCTGGTCCAAGCCGGATCCGCCTCCATACAGGCATCGTCCAGATCCTTTATAAACTCTACGCTCTTAAGTTCCATCTGTATTAAAAAGGGTTCGGCGGAATCATTTACCATATCTCTTATGGGGATCTTTTCTTTCTCGAATTCCACCGTTCCCGCATCGATCCTTGATATCTTAAGAAGTGTCTCCGTAAGCCAGCCGGTCCTTCCCATCTGCTTTTTTAATTCTCTCGTAAGATGGAGCCTTCTTTCCGTATCAATATCTTCACCTGCCAGCATGGAAATGGTTATCTCCATGGCTGTCATGGGAGTCCTCATCTGGTGAGAAATATCGGAGATGGCATCAGTAAGCTTTATCTTTTCCTTTGCGAGGGTATTCTGCTGCTCCTTTAGGACGGACGCCATCTTTCTTATCTCGCTGTTAAGAACAGCAAGATCTCCCGCCTCCTTATCGCCGGAGGGAAGCTTCTCTGCGCCGTGCAGTATCCTGTCTATCTGACCTGATAACTCCTCTGTCCTTTTATATCTCCCTCTGGCATAGACCCAATGAATGATAAGGAAAATGATCCCTTCCGCAAGGATAAATATCTGCACCGGCAGTTTTACAAATATGGAAATGAGCATCATAAGCAAAGTTATGACGGCCATGATTATGAGTTCTTTTATATATTCCGGGTTTCTTCTCTCCTTCATCTTCAGTCCATCCTGTATCCTAAGCCTCTTACTGTCTTTATGATCACAGGATCCTGGGGATCATCTTCTATTTTGGCCCGGAGGCGCTTTATATATACTGTAAGAGTGTTATCATTTACGAAGTCTCCGCCTATGTCCCAAATATCCTCCAAAAGCTTGTTTCTGGACAAAAGGATCCCTCTGTTGTTTATAAATGTCATAAGAAGCCTGTATTCCATAGGGGAAAGATCTATCTGCTCTCCCGCCTTTTTTACTATGCCCTTATCCGTATCCACCAAAACATCTCCAAGCTCTACCACGGAGCCTGTAACATTATATCTTCTTAATACGCTTTTTATCCTGGACAGAAGCTCTCTTGGTCTGAAGGGCTTTGATATATAGTCGTCAGCGCCCATATCAAGTCCCCTTACCACATTGTTCTCTTCTCCCTGAGCAGTTAAAAAGATGACGGGAAGACCGCTGTCCTTTGCACCCTTGCACACATTGAAGCCATTCCCGTCTGATAGAGATATGTCAAGAAGCAATATATCCGCATTACTTTTTTCGATGATCTTAAGAGCGTCCCTTTCTCCGCTGACCGCTGTGACAATATAACCTTCATTCTCAAGAAACTCAGTCAGGGATGCCACTATGGAACTGTCATCCTCCACCAGCAATATCCTTACCATCCTAATGTCCCTTGTTAAAAGCCCGCATCATACGGACCTTACAAGCCTCCTTTATTTTTTCGGTATTACATCCTTTTCTTTTATGCCCAGCTTTTTAAGAAGCATTCTGTACAGGGCATACATGGCATTACCGGGTCTGTCGGGAAACATAGTCTTTGTCGCTTCTCTTACGGGCACCCCGTATGCCTCCGCAACCTCCTGTGACGGCACCAGCTTCCTTTTGGGAACATATGCCAAAAAAGCATGCATGAGCATGTCCTCATTGGGGAACCAGTGAGTGCCTCCGTATTCCAGTTCCTTTATCTTAAGTCCCAGCTCTTCTTCAACTTCCCTTTTGGCGGATTCCTCCGCTGTCTCCCCGGGACACATAAAGCCGGAAGTGATGGTGGTATATTCCATGGAGAGATGGCTTTGCTTCGTTAATACCATTTCCTCATACTGATCATATACAAGCACGATCACACAGCCTTTAAATGTATCAAACCACAATTTGTCACAGGATCTGCAATAGGGGACCATACCGTTGTCCCCTGCCTTTTTCCTTGTTAGCTTTTCCCCGCATTCAGGGCAGTATCTATATCTCATAATCCAGCATCATTCCAAATACATATCTCTCAGGATGTCTATTTCATCCGTAGTTACTTTAAGGCCGTTATAGATAAAGCCTTCAAAGCTGCCGTAAAGCTCTCTCGCCTTATCCCCTGCCGCTTTTATATATTCTGTCCTTGCTTCAAAAAGGCACAGAAGGCCTGCATCATATAAGGGATCGGGATCCTCAAGCTCTTCGTGACTCATGCGAAGGAGCATATCCACCTCTTCCTTCAGGTAGACATTCGTTGCCATATAATCCTCATATATGGCCTCTTCCTCTATCCCAAGGAGCCTCTGCAGTATAGCGGCTCCGAATCCGGCCCTGTCCTTGCCTGCGGTGCAATGCCACAAAAGGGCTTTGTCTCTTTTCTCGAGAGCCTTGTCCAGAAACCGTCTGTACTGTTTTACAGGAAAGTCCTGACCCGTAAAGCCCTGATATATACCAACCATCTTGGCGGCTGCCTTTTTCTCATCCCTTACAAGCGTCTCCATGGCTTCTTCCTCTGCCTCTTTTTCGTGGGTGACGCCTGCGGCAAAGCTGTTGAGAATGGGAATATGACAATATGATACGCCTTCTATAAGAGTGTCGGGGCGCTGGGCTGCCTCTGCGGGAGTCCTGAGATCCACAACCGTATCTACAAGACCTGAAAGTATCTCCTTGTCCTTATCCGTCATATGGAAAAGGTGTCCCGATCTTATAAGGCGTCCAGCTTTTACGGTCCCACCGTCCTTTGTCTTCATACCGCCCAGATCTCTTGTATTATTAAGTTTTTCCAGCTCTATCCGTCTGCTTAAAATATGATCTTCTTTCATCTTCTGAGCCCCGAAAAATCTCCCATGCTGCCGATAAGCTCTGCCAGCTTCTTTATTCCTTCTTCATCATCAGCCGTAAAACGGTCAAGGGAGGGGCTGTCCATGTCAAGGACTCCCACCAATTCCCCATCAGAGAAGATAGGAACCACAAGCTCCGAATTTGACGCGCTGTCGCAGGCAATATGCCCGGGGAATTTATGCACATCAGGCACTCTTACGGCTTCCTTCCTCTCTGCCGCAGTACCGCATACGCCCTTCCCTATCTCTATCCTGATGCAGGCAGTCTTACCCTGAAAGGGCCCTACCACAAGGCTTCCCCTGTCCATCAGATAAAAGCCTGCCCAGTTAAGATCCCCCAGCTGCTCAAACAAAAGAGCTGATATATTTGAAAGAAGCGGAACATAATGTGTTTCAGTTTCTCCCAGTGCCTGTGCTTCTTTTAATAAAATACCGTAATCCGTCATTTATGCTCCTTTGAACTATTATTACATTAAAGCCATTTCTTTTTCTTGAAAAAGATAAGAAGGAAGATAACTATAAGTATACAAACTATGATCACTACAGGATAAGCATATGTAAGCTCCAGCTCCGGCATATACCGGAAGTTCATGCCGTACCAGCCCACTATAAGCGTAAGAGGCATAAAGATCGTTGTTACAACCGTAAGGATCGTCATTATCCTGTTCTGCTTTATATCGAGATTCGTTTTGTAGAGATCCCTTATCTGCATTGTAAAATCCCTTACGGCTACGGCAGAGTCCTGAAGCCTTGCTATCCTGTTCATAAAAAGGTGGAAGTATCTTAAGTTCTCGTCCTTGAAGAAATTGTTCTCGTTTTCGGAAAAGACCTCTCCCAGATCCATTAGCTGATCGTAATGTATGCCCAGATCCCTTATGTCGCCTCTGATGTCGCTGAGTCTTTCCGAGGATATGTCCGAGGATTTATTAAGAATGTCCAGTTCCATTTTATCAAGTTCTCTCTCGTAATCCTCCAGAAGCTGTGCATCATTTTTTATAATAAGATCCAGAAAATCGTATATAAACCTTTCAAGACTGGGGAACCGCCATTTTCTCGTATCCTTTAGGGTCTTTACCATGGACTCTGCGGCTTCCGAATCATCTATAAAAATGATGCCTTTTTCATCCAGAACAAAGGCAAATTGTAAGTCCGGCCCGGGAAAATCCTTTCTGTCCGGAATATCGAAGGTGCCTGTAATGGAGTCGAAATTGGCTTCTCCATGGGTAGTAAGTATTGATGCTATCTCAACTTCCAGATCTATTCCAAGGTCGAAGAACTCTTTTTCCTTGTTCCATTGTTCGGATGAAACAACTGCCACATACTGAAAATCACCGTCTTTAAGCTGCTCCCTTTCGCAGGGCATAAGGCTTTCTTTGATCTTGTAATACAAAGCTTTTCTCCGTTCCTGTTTTTTTAATATATTATAAAGTGTGAGTGCCTTATTTTACAGTAGTGATTTGGCAGGCATAAGAATATCCAGCATGTATTAAAAATCTTGCGTGATCATTTGCAAAAGAAAAAGGCTTTCTCCATTGAGAAAGCCTTTTATTATGCGGATAACAGGACTTGAACCTGCATGAGATTGCTCTCACTAGAACCTGAATCTAGCGCGTCTACCAATTCCGCCACATCCGCATTCGGCCTGACCTGATCAAGCCGCGAAGATTATAATAACTGATTGACATCACTTTTGCAAGGACATAATTCCTGTTTATTTAAGCAGGACCCCAACCTTTATTATCTTGTCTCCGATCTCGTAAACGAATCTTCCCTTATATCTTTCTGCAAGATACTTTGCCTGCCCCAGGTCGAAGGCCAGATCTCTTTCTGCCCTTTCCCTGTCCTCGTGGGCCATGGTTATCTTTGCGATATAAAGCTTGTACATGTTTTGAGTATAAGTCTCTATATATGACTTCTCCCCTGATGCGGTGTACTTTATAACATTGGATATCATGGATCTTACAAAATCGTTGGCATCTGTCTGCCTCATTTCAGCTTCCACTTCCTTGCCCGGAGACCTTAAGGCTATGACCACATCTCTTGCCTTTATATCATCAACTAATTCTCTTCTTATCTTCTTTGTAAGCTCTACAAGATCCACTGCCTTTACGGGCTCATCAGGTACATCCATGGAAAAGTCGGGTACAGGTACTGCTGCATCCTCTTCCATATCGGGAACAGATCCCTCTGCTTCTTCCCCGGGAGCTGCATCACCTTCAGCAGGAGCATCACCTACATTCTCTTCAGGTATTGCTTCTTCCGCACCTTCTGATGCGCCTTCCTCGAAGGACTCTTCCGCAGTTTCTTCCGAAGCTTCTTTTATGTCGTCGGAAGTATTCTCTTCGCCTTCCGATCCTTCCTCATAAGCAGCTTCCTCTGCAGCCTTTAACCTGTCCTCTTCCTCTGTTCCAAGTACTACGGTGCTGTCGGATATGCCGCTCATTATATTTTCCTGGCTGTCATAAGTGCCCGGTTCCGCTTCCGCGTCTGATTCTTTATTGCTTTGGTCTATTACTTCCTGAGGGATAACTCCGTAGATGGTATTGTCATCGATCTCGGGTTCGGGGATCTCTCCCGATAAAGGATCCTGCTTCCTTATGCTCTGATCTATCTCGAAATAATCTTCAAGATTCTCTTCTTCATCTTCTTCCTGCACCTCAGGCTCTTCATCCACATCGGGCCTGTCCTTCATAAAGAGTGCGGAAAGAAATACCACAAATTCTATAAAGAATACGATACCTGAAATAATAAAGATAATGGGTATTCCTGATATCTTGGGGCCGGCGCCCTTCATCTGAAAATATATAAGGCCTCCATTAAGAGCCACCAGGAATAAAATTACAAGGGCATATTTAAGTACGGCCGGAAGATGATTGAGGCCGGAGTTTATGCGGCTTCCTGCCATATACAACAGGGAATTGTCTATAAACTCTCCTGATTTTATCCTTCTTACAAGGCTTAAATAGCTTCTGGATGCTATTATGTACCCTATGACCACGGCTGCAGCCAGCACATAATACCTGTAAGCAAAGCCTGCCTGGAAGCATTTCCATACACCGAAGATTATGGCTCCGAGAACAGCTATAACGATAATAAATCCAAACTCCGTAAAAATACGGTCGAACCATGTAAGCTTTATGATGCCCGAATCCTTGCTCTTTCCTGTGGCAATGGTACAGAATATAAGACAGAACAAAAATCCTGCCAGAGCTGCAAGGCCTACTATCTTGGCTATTCCAAAGAAGTCGGCTGTCCTGTTGAATCTCATGTATGAGTCGTAGAAGTTGTCCTTGGCTGTAAGACTGTTGTCAACAGCCATATACATAACGTAATTATTGTCCAGAGTGGAAAGCTTGTCCTTCCAGTCCGCCTGATCAAGACTGTTTCCTCTAAGGGATGTTTCTACGTTGAAATCATCATTCTTTGTGCTTATCTTTATATAATGCTTGCTGCTCTCTATTCTGGAGACAGCATCATCTCCGTTGCTTACTATGGGCGTATTGCTGCCTTCCCTGTATACAAGATAAGAGAAATTGCTGTTGGAAGAACCCATATAGCTCTCCGCCAGGCTGGCCAGATCCGCCTGATTCTCTTCGTTAAGGATTTCCGGAGTGGCTTCCACTGCCCCTGCAAGCTTTATAAGTTCTACTGCCTTATGGTTAAATTCCTCGGAAAAGCCTTTGCTGTCGAAGTAAGATGTGCTGAGTGTATTTCCGATCTTTCTGTCGCTGTAATATCTGTAAAAAACAAAGAGAGCCAGTGCCAGAGCCATGGCGAATACAAACATGAGCACCTTCATAAGTGTCTTGAATCCGGCGCTTTCCGTGGGATGGAACTTGTCATCCACCACTACCATCTGAGTGTCTTCTATTATATGCTTCTGCTCTTTTCTCTTTTTTCTCCGTGACAATTGTTTTTCTTCAAAACTCTCGTCCCAGAAATCTTTTTTAGGCATCTTTTTACTCCTTAGATCATGATGTATGCTTCTGCCGATGATTCTGAAAGCAATAATTATGATTATTTTACTATATTTTGCACTTTCTTTCAAATATAGCTGCAACATATTGATATGGTCACTGCATCATGCTTTTCGTATAAGTACTCCTGCCCCAAAATCCCCTGTTGCCAAGGTGTGATTTGGTATATAATAACTTTGTACGACAATGCGAAATGTTATTACAAAAGGAGAAGAAAATGGC
>CADBUJ010000033.1 GCA_902797845.1 uncultured Eubacteriales bacterium
AGAGGATGGGATTCGAACCCATGTGCCCTTGCGGACAAACGGTTTTCAAGACCGCCTCGTTATGACCACTTCGATACCTCTCCATATTTGCCGCCATAAGCGACGAGACCCATATTATCACAGCACTGCAAGCAGTGTCAACGGTTTTCGGGCAATTCCCCCATTCAGGCCTTCTCTGCCTTTAAAGAAAGAATGCTTTCTGCTATTGCCATATCTTCTCTTGTTGTTATCTTCAGATTATCCCTGCTTCCTTCCACTATAAAAACAGGTCCCATTCCCGCTCTTTCCCATACCATTGCATCATCAGTGATGCCTTCTGTATCCTTTTGGGATATCACTATATCGTAGGCCTTAAGGATCTTTTCCCTATTAAAGCTCTGGGGCGTCTGGGCAATATACATTTTTTCTCTGGGAGGAGTCTCCTTTATGATTCCGTCCTCTGCATACTTAATTGTCTCAAATGCTTTGACTGCCGTTATACAGGCTCCTTTTTCTGCGGCCGCCTCAATGTTCCGGTTTATCATGTCTTCCGTTACAAAGGGGCGCGCTCCGTCATGGATAAGGACGATGTCGCCGCCTTCCGATGCCTTTATCCCTTCAAGGCTGGAAAGCCACCTCTCTTCCCCTCCCGTTACGACCTTTAAGACCTTTTTAAATCCGTACTTTTCCACTATCTCTCTTCTGCAGTATTCCGCATGGTCTGCATCAGCAACGATTATTACGGAAGATACAAGGCTTTTTTCGAAGGCCGTGATGCTGTAATAGAGCACAGGATTTCCGCCCAGCTTAAGGTACTGCTTGGGAATATTTTCTTCCATCCTTTTGCCGTATCCGCCGGCCAGGATTATTCCGATAGCTTTCACTTATGTCCCGCTCCTATCTTCAGATTGGGCACGGCGTTAAGATCAAAGCCGTCCCTAATGCCTCTCATATACTCGTAATATGCCGCTACTCCTATCATGGCTGCATTGTCTGTGCAATACACCGGTGACGGATAAATAAACCTTGCATTTCTTTCATCGCAGGCTTTTATGCAGGCCTCCCTCAGAGCGGAATTTGCCGCAACACCTCCTGCAAGACAGATGGTATCCGTTTTGTATTCATCCAGCGCCATCATCATTTTTTCCACAATGGCATCCACTACAGCCTTTTGAAATGATGCTGCTATATCGGCCCTGTTTATGGGAACACCTGTCATCTGACATTTGTTCATATAATTGAGCACTGCGGATTTAAGTCCCGAGAAGCTGAGGTCCAAGGGAGCATCATTTACGTGAGCACGAGGGAATGATATGGCTTCGGGATCTCCTTCCTTTGCCAGCTTATCTATTTTGGGGCCGCCAGGATATCCCAGCCCTATGGCCCTTGCTACTTTGTCGAAAGCCTCTCCGGCCGCATCATCCCTTGTCTTCGCAAGGATCCGGAAATCGCCGTGGTCGCATACCTTAACAAGATGCGAATGGCCTCCTGATACCACCATGCAAAGATAAGGCGGCTCCAGATCGGGATGCTCTATATAATTTGCGCATATATGACCTTCTATATGGTTTACTCCCACCAGCGGAAGATGCGTTGCAAACGAAATGGCCTTTGCATGGGACACGCCCACCAGAAGAGGGCCCACAAGCCCTGGGCCGTATGTAACTCCTATGGCATCTATCTGCGAAAGATCGCAGTCTGCCTCCTCAAGGGCCTTTTTTACCACAGGATCTATTTTCTCTATATGCTTTCTGGAAGCTATTTCCGGCACCACGCCTCCGAAGAGCTTGTGTATATCTATCTGGGACGAAATGATATTGGACAATACCTTCCGTCCGTTTTCCACCACTGCTGCCGATGTCTCGTCGCAGGAGGTCTCTATTGCCAGTATTTTTATATCCTTATGCGCCATATCCTAATCTTCCTCAAAATAGAGGGTCTTATCCCTTCCGTCCCTGCATACATGTGCATTGGGGAATATCTTCTGCACATCTGCTTCATACATGTCAGGCCTCATAAGGGCCGGACTGTAATGGGTCAGCCAAAGCTCTTTTGCATCTGCCTCTTTTGCCAGTGTTCCTGCTTCCTCAAAGGTCATATGCTTGTATCTTACTGCGTTATTAACGTCGCTTTTTTCCCCGTACATGCCCTCGCATATAAAAAGATCCGCATTTTTAGCATTTTCGGAGATGGACTTAACAGGCCTTGAATCTGTAGCATAGGTGACCTTAAGCCCTTTTCTCTCCGGCCCAAGCACCATATCGGGAGTAAATGTCCTTCCGCCCTCTTTTACGGTCTCTCCCTTTTGGAGCCTGTTCCAGAATTTAAGAGGTATATTGTTTTCTTCCGCCGCCTTAACATCAAACTTCCCCGCTCTTTTAACGGAAATTGTATATCCGTAGCAGGGCATTCCGTGATCCAGTCTGAAGGCATCGATGCTGTAGCCGTACATCTCGAAATGAGCACCATCGCCTGTTATCTCCAGATATCTTATTTCGAAAGGAAGCTCCGGAGCAACGATCCTAAGATGCCCCACAACTCTCTGGACTCCTCTGGGTCCGATTATAATAAGGGGCTCTGTTCTTTCGGAATTAGCCATGGCAAGGAGCACTCCGGGAAGTCCCGAGATATGATCCCCGTGGAAATGGGTGATGCATATAACGTCGATAGGCTTAAAGGTAAGCCCCTTTTCCCTGATGGCTATCTGGGTGCCTTCACCGCAGTCTATGAGCACACTGCTGCCGTTGTATTTACATAATAATGATGTCAACCATCTGTTGGGCAGAGGCATCATACCTCCTGTCCCCAGAAGACATAGATCCAGCATAGCCTTCTCCTTTCTTTAATAAATGATCTGATATATATCAGGCCCTACGGGGGCCTTCTGCCTTCATTGATATACCGTTTTCTTTCGGATCCGTGTAATAATCCGGTCTTTCTCCGGTCTCTGTAAAGCCGTACTTCCTGTAAAGCTCTATGGCAGCAATATTGCTCTTACGCACTTCAAGAAACCACTCCCTGCCGCCTCCTGTGATATCTGGATCTGTTATGGTGCTTAAAAGCCTGTCTCCGATGCCCCTTCTTCTGAACTCGGGTCGGACTCCTATACGGCAAAGCTCTGCTTCATAATCTGTTAAGGTGATGATGCAGTATCCAGCTGCTACGCCTTCATCCTCCGTTGCATCCGTGTCCTGCAGACGGCAGATAAATATCCTGTAATTTTCTGAAGCAAAGGCATCATCTATGGCCTTTTTGCTCCAGGGTCCGGAAAAGCATATGTCCTCCAGCCTCTTTATATCTTCGGCATCGGAAGCTTCGGCAAGGCGTACCGATATCCTGTCGTTTTCTTTATTTGCCACTTTCAGCCTCCTTTTCAAGGAGTTCTCTTTCCGCCTGAGACTTCCGCAGATAAAAAGGAGAATGCTCGTCCCCCGGAATTGCCCGACCTTCCTCCAGGTATTTCCATGCGAGCATGCCCATGGCTCCTGCTCTTTGATATCTTAAATGCTCCGGAGCATAGGAGTGGGGGCTCTCTAATATCTCATCTATCCTGTCTTTATATACATTTACCCCGTCTCCCAGGAATATTATGTTTTCTTTGTATGTCTTTAATTCTTCCGAAAGCTCCTCTATATCCATGGCCCTCTGCTCCGTTAGAGTCTCAAAAAGGCTGTCTTTCCACCTGTAGCAGCCCGTATATACCTGATCCCTTCTTGCATCCATTATGGGACATAAGATACCGGGCGTATCGTAAAGATTATAGGCGATCCCTGCTGTTGTGGGGACGGGAACTATGGGTATATCAAGGGCAAGAGCTATTCCCTTGGCAGTGGCGCTTCCTATGCGAAGTCCCGTAAAGGATCCGGGGCCGGCGGAAACCGCGACAGCCGTAAGATCTGCCGGAGATATTTCCAGCATATTAAGAAGAGCTTCCGCCATGGGAAGCAAGGTCTCTGAATGTGTTTTTTTGAAATTTGTATTGTATTCTCCCAAAAGCCTGCCGTTATCTATAACGGCACAGCCTGCCGTAAGGCCGGAGCTTTCCAGTGCAAGAAGCATCTTTCACCTCTATAGCTTAATCTGCTGTTATCTTCCTGTAATCAGGGCCGATTTTCGGATCCTTTTCTATTTTTATAAAAACCGTATCCTCCGGCAAAAGCTCTTTTATGATCTCTGCCCATTCTATGATCACGACGCCTTCATCATAAATATGATCTGTAAAACCCGTTTCTTCCATTTCGTCGGGATCCTCGATCCTGTAAACATCAAAATGGTAAAGGCTTATGCCCTCTCCGTCGTATTCCTGCAATATGGTATAAGTGGGGCTTGATATATGATCTTTTATATTCATGCCCCTGGCAAAGCCTCTGGTAAAGGCCGTCTTTCCTGCTCCCAGATCTCCTGTAAGAGCATATACCTGTCCGGCAGAGGCCTTTGCTCCCAGCTCCTGCCCTATCTTTTCTGTATCTGATTCGGAAAAGCTTTCGTATATCATTATCTACTTATCCTTTTATCCTGACTCTTTTCCCGGGAACGCTGCTTCTTATAAATTCCCGTGCCTTTACTGTATTCTCTTCGCCCATTTGGTCCTTGGGCCAGATAAATGCAGTATATTTGCTGATATATAAAAGCAGGGCCTGTCTTGTTTCTCTTACCTTAAGAATGGCACCCCAGGGACAGCTGTCTCTCCTAACGCCCTGTCCCATTACTATATTTTCGCTGCTTACCTCATATGTAACGGGCTTTTCCTTTTCCGATGCAGCTGCCTGCTTTTTAGCTTTCGTATAAAGCATTATGGGATTTATGGCCATATATATAAGGAAGACCGCAAAGATTATTATCTTTCCCGCCATGTCCATTTCCCTAAACTTAAGGACGTAAAGAACGATACATGCAATGCATATAACGGCTGTTACTATACCCATAAGCCCGAAATAGGAATAATTGAACATCAGGGAAAAGATGTCCTTTGTTCTTAATTTTACATCAAATTTTATGCTGTCCTTATTATTATCTCCCATCTTAATGATGTCCTTTCAATACAGCACTTATTCTTTTATATATGAGCATGGTTATTATGGTTACCAGAACACCCTTTAAGATATTGAAGGGCACCACGCAGAAAAGCACCAGGGTGCTTACGCTGTTTATGGCACCGTTTATTTCCGTTCCCATGGAAATAATGGCTTCAAGGGGCATTCCGTAAAGCTCTGCAAATTTGGGAAGAAGATATACGGCATTAAAGAGACTTCCCACAACAGTCATAAATACCGTTCCCGTAATAAGCGAAAGAAGGGCATTCTTCTTTGTTCTTTTGTAATAGTAGATTATCCCGGCAGGAAGAAGGAACGAGCATCCCACAAAGAAATTTGCGAAGTCGCCCACAAATGCCGTACTTGTTCCTCTGAAAACAAGCTTTAAAAGTATCTTAAAGAATTCTATCAGCACTCCCGCTTCAGGGCCCATGGTAAAGGTGCCCACCATTACGGGTACCTCGCTCAGATCCAGCTTATAAAAAGAGGGCGCGAAGGGCAGAGGTATCTCAAACAGCATGATAACAAACGCAACTGCGCTCAGCATGCCTATCATTACTATCTTTCTGGTACCTGTTATGTCCTTATCGTAATGATTCTTTTTTTCTATGCTCTTCTGAACCAGCTTTGCCACAAGAAAAATAGCAAGAAATATAATAAGGCAAGTAAGAAGGAATAACCCGCTGTCTTTAACTGTTTCCCAAAATCCTTCCTTGAACAACCGTTAATCCTCCAGTCCGAATTTATCATGTATGGCATTCATAGCCTTCTCTGCGTGTTTCTCGTCGATAAGTACGGATACTTTTATCTCTGATGTGGATATCATGTTGATGTTTATATGAGCATCATAAAGAGCCTCGAACATCTTGGCCGCAACGCCTGCATGGCTCATCATTCCCGTTCCTACGATGGATACCTTGGCCACATCACTGTTTACGATGATATTCTTGAATCTTAATTCTTCCTGATGCTCCTCAAGGATCGATACCGACTCCTCCAGATTGCTCTCGTCCACAGTAAAGGTTATATCCTTTGTTCCCTCACGGCCTGCAGACTGAATGATTACATCTACATTTATGTTATTCTTTGCAAGCAGATTAAACAGGTTGAAAGCCACACCGGGCACATCCTGAAGCTCCATTACGGAGATCCTTGCCGCGTTCCTGTCACATGCTACACCTGTTATCAAAAGCTTCTCCACCTTTGTACCTCCCTTTACAATGGTCCCTTCGGATTCGTTAAGACTGGATCTTACCTCCAGCTTTACCTTGTATTTCTTTGCCAATTCAACAGACCTGTTGTTAAGCACCTGGGCTCCCAGGCTTGCCAGCTCCAGCATTTCATCGTATGTTATCTCTTTAAGCTTTCTGGCTTTTTTTACTATTCTGGGGTCTGCCGTATAAACTCCGTCCACATCTGTGTAGATCTCGCATTTGTCAGCCTTTAATGATGCTGCAACGGCCACTGCCGTAGTATCGGATCCGCCTCTTCCGAGAGTGGTATAGTCGTCATATTTATTTATTCCCTGAAATCCGGTGATAACAACGATCCTTCTGTGATCTATCTCCGCCTGTATCCTGTCGGAGTCTATACTCTTAAGTCTTGCGGCTCCGTATGCACTTGATGTTTTCATGGGGACCTGCCATGCGTTCAGGGAAACTGCAGGTATACCCATATCCTGAAGGGCCATAGCCATAAGGGATACGCTTACCTGCTCTCCCACTGTCATAAGCATGTCCATTTCCCTTTTGGAGGGTCTTTTTGTTATCTCATGGGCCTTTGCTATAAGATCGTCGGTGGTATCTCCCTGGGCGGAAAGTACAAGTACCACATCATTTCCGTCTCTGTAATCCTCCGCAACACGCTTTGCAACATTGAAGATCCGGTCTTTGTCTGCTACGGAGGTACCTCCGAATTTTTTAACTATCAGCATCTATGTCTCCTCTAATAAATTTAACAGGGCATGAAAGCCTGTTGTATAACTCCATAAAATCTTTTTCTTTATATTCCGGTGTAAAGAAGCCTATCTCCTCAGGTCTGTCCTCAAGATGAACGATCTTAACATCACCGAAAAGCTCTTTTACAAGATCTTCATCTTCCTTCCCCGTCCTTACAAGGAAGAATCTTACTTCCTCGCAGATATCTATAAGCTTCATCTTATCGGCCGTCCAACCGGGAGAGATATCCTTCCCGAAATGCTGGGCTTCTCTTATGACATCCGCAACCACCGCTGATGCCGTGGGATACATGCCGGCTCCCTTGCCGTAATACATTATCTCACCCATCATGGTGCCGTTTACGGTTACCGCATTATAAACACCGTTGACTCCGTAAAGAGGCGTTCCTCTTTTTATCACAAAAGGGCATACCATCATGGCCACGCCTTCATCCGTCTTTCGGAATTTGGCCAAAAGCTTTATGGTCGCCTTAAGTTTCGATGCATATTCCAGATCCGTTTTTGTAAGGGAGGAAATGCCTTCCGTATAAATGTCCTCAGGGTCCACCGCTTTCTGGTAAATAAGAGATGCGATGATGGCGATCTTTCTGCAGGCATCTATGCCTTCCACATCATCTGTGGGATCCTTTTCCGCATAACCCAGTCTCTGGGCTTCCGTGAGAGCATCTTTATACTCCACGCCCTCCTCGGACATCTTTGTAAGGATATAATTCGTTGTCCCGTTTAAAATGCCCTTTGCGGATGTTATGTCCTCTCCCACAAGAGAATTCATGATGGACCTGATAACAGGTATCCCACCGCCGACGCTGGCCTCGAACATGTAATTAAGCCCCAGCTCCTTGGCCTTTCTTAAGAATACTCCGCCACAGTCTGCCACCAGCTCCTTGTTGGATGTAACAACGCTCTTTCCGGCATCCAGCGCCATTTCGGAAAATTCTCTGGCTGGATGGAGGCCTCCCATGGTCTCAACTATTATCTCGACCCGGGGATCCTTTAAGAGATCTTCAAAGTCCTTGGTGGCGATCTTTCCCGGTTCTCCGTCTATATCCTTTATATCGCATATCCTGACGACTTTAAGATCAAGCCCGGTATTGGCCATTATATGGTCATGATTTTTCTCGATCACATTATAGACTCCGGAACCTACCGTTCCGAAGCCGAGAATGGCTATTCCTGTCAATTTCACACCTCTTTATTCGTTTCTGTCAGGTCGTCCGAGACTTTCCCATTTAAGATAAGCATTAATAAATCTGTCTATGCCGCCGTCCATAACGGCATCCACATTGGAGGATTCCTCCCCCGTACGCAGATCCTTTACCATCTTATAGGGCTGCATTACATAGGACCTGATCTGACTTCCGAAATTGATATCGGATATTTCGCCTTTGATATCCGAAAGCTTCTCCATATTCTCCTGTTCCTTAAGGAGCATAAGCTTTGCCTTCAGCATCTGCATGGCCTTGTCCTTATTCTGGAACTGAGACCTTTCATTCTGGCATGTTACGACTATACCCGTAGGGAAATGGGTTATCCTGATAGCTGATGATGTCTTGTTTATATGCTGGCCTCCCGCTCCGCTGGAGCGATAGGTATCTATCCTGATGTCCTCATCATTTATCTCGATATCCACATCTTTCGTTATCTCCGGCATGACCTCACAGGATGAAAAGGAGGTCTGCCTTTTGCCGTTTGCATTAAAGGGAGATATCCTTACAAGCCTGTGAACACCTTTTTCGGATCTCATATATCCGTAGGCATTCTCGCCGTTTATCTGGAATGTAACGGACTTGATGCCCGCCTCGTCACCATCCAGAATATCCAAAAGCTCCACTGTATAACCCTTCTTCTCCGCCCACCTGGTATACATACGGTAGAGCATGGAGGTCCAGTCGCAGGCTTCGGTGCCGCCCGCTCCTGCATGAAGAGTTATGATGGCGTTGGAATTGTCATATTCTCCCGTAAGAAGAGTCCTTATCCTAAGGTCTTCAAATTCGTCCTTAAAGGATGTAAATGTCTCCTCAAGTTCGGGAATAAGACTCTCGTCATCTTCCTCTCTGGCCATTTCTATAAGTGTGGCCACATCGTCATATTTTGTTTTAAGGTCGTTGAACTCGGCAACTGTATCCTTAAGGCTCTTAAGCTCTCTTACATAGCCCTGGGCTCTGTCGTTGTCGTCCCACATGCCGGGTTCTTCCAGGATCTTCTCCAGCTCTTCTACTCTGGAAAGCTTTCCTGCTAAGTTAAAGTGAATCCCTCAATTCATTCATGGGACCCTCGTAATTGTTCAATTCTACCTGATAAGAATCGAGAATTACCATGTCATCACCACTTTCTTTTTTAGATTTACGGGCGAAAGCCCTGTGTCACTGTTTTTTGCCGTGACAAAGCTTGTATTTAAGTCCCGAGCCGCAGGGGCAGGGGTCGTTGGGATAGATCTTCTGGTTTGCCCGCTTCTTCGGTGTCCTGGGACCTGAATCATCCTTATTTGTTCCGGTAACCTTTGCTACCTGCTCTCTTTCCACAGGCTGCTTAAGCTCCAGATGCATGAGCATCTTTGTAGTCTCCTCGGAAATACCTGCTATAAGCTCATCGAACATATCGTATGATGCAAATCTGTATTCCACTACGGGATCTCTCTGGCCCATGGCCTGAAGTCCTATGCCCTGACGGAGCTGCTCCATATCGTCGATGTGGTTCATCCATCTTCTGTCTATTACCTTAAGGAGCACGACTCTCTCGCCCTCCCGGAGCATATCCGGATCAGGGAATTCCCTGTCTTTTTGTTTATAGAATCTGTCGGCCTTTCCCTGCAGCTCTTCTATAAGCTGTTCTCTGGAATAGTCGTCGTACTTTCCGGGAGTAAGATCCACGATAGGCAGAGGAACTATATCCACCATATCCTCGTAAAGCTTTTTAAGATCCCACTCTTCTCTCGGCATGCCGTTTTCTATAACTCTGTCAACGGCAAACCGGATAGTATCATGCCGCATTCTGGTTATAACGGAGGTCATGTCCTCCCCTTCCAGAACCTTTCTTCTTTCGGCATATATGACCTCTCTCTGCTCGTTGTTTACACGGTCGTATTCCATAAGGTTCTTTCTTATGCCAAAGTTGTTGAATTCCACCTTCTCCTGTGCTCTTTCGATGGCATTTGTAAGCATTTTATGCTCGATAGCTTCACCTTCTTCAAAGCCGAGGGCGTTAAACATGCCCACCATCCTTTCGGAGCCGAAGATCCTCATAAGATTGTCGTCCAGCGCAATAAAGAACTTTGACGAACCGGGATCTCCCTGTCTTCCGGCACGGCCTCGAAGCTGGTTATCTATACGGCGGGATTCGTGTCTTTCCGTACCTACTATACGCAGACCGCCCAGGGCCGTAACGCCTTCTCCCAGAACGATATCCGTTCCACGGCCGGCCATGTTCGTAGCTATGGTAACTGCGCCCATCTGACCTGCATCCTTTATGATGTCAGCTTCCATTTCGTGGAACTTGGCATTTAAGACATTATGCTTTATGCCCGCCTTCGTAAGTCTGGCGCTTATTTCCTCCGATGCGTCGATGGTGATGGTACCTACGAGCACAGGCTGTCCTGTAGCATGAACCCTTTGCACCTCTTTAACGACTGCATCCACCTTCTCTTTGTGTGTCTTATAAACAGAATCAGGCTCATCCACTCTTATTACGGGCTTATTTGTGGGGATAGCCACCACATCCATGCCGTAGATCTCTCTGAACTCCTGCTCCTCCGTAAGAGCGGTACCTGTCATACCTGCCTTCTTCTCGTATTTATTAAAGAAGTTCTGGAAGGTAATGGTAGCTAAGGTCTTGCTCTCCCTTCTTACCTTTACGCCTTCCTTTGCTTCTATTGCCTGATGAAGGCCGTCGGAATAACGTCTTCCGGGCATTATACGGCCCGTAAATTCGTCTACGATAAGGACCTCTTCATCCTTTACCACATAGTCCTTATCCCGGAACATAAGATAATTGGCTCTTAAGGCCAGGATGATATTGTGCTGTATATCCAGGTTATCAGCATCCGCCAGGTTTTCCAGGTGGAAGAACTGCTCCACCTTCTTAACGCCCTCGTCCGTAAGAGAGCAGCTCTTTTCCTTTTCGTCTACGATAAAATCTCCGGTCTCCTCTATCTGCTCGCCCATTATGGCTGCCATTTTCGTCATCTCACCGGATCTGGTACCCTTTATCAGCTGCTTTGCAAGGATATCGCAGGCCTTGTAAAGATCTGTGGATTTGCCGCTCTGTCCGGAAATAATAAGAGGCGTTCTTGCCTCGTCTATAAGAACGGAATCCACCTCATCGATGATGGCATAATTAAGCCCGCGCTGAACGAGATTCTTTTCGTAAATGACCATGTTGTCACGAAGATAATCAAAGCCCAGCTCGTTATTGGTGGCGTATGTGATATCGCAGTTATATGCTTCTTTTCTTTCCTCGGAATTTAAGCTGTTAAGGATAACTCCTACCTTTAGCCCCAGAAATTCGTGGACCTGACCCATCCAGGCCGCATCTCTGGCTGCCAGATAATCGTTAACCGTAACAATATGAACGCCCTTTCCCGTAAGGGCATTAAGATATGCCGGCATGGTGGACACAAGGGTCTTTCCTTCACCTGTCTTCATCTCGGCAATGCGCCCCTCGTGAAGAACGATACCGCCGATTATCTGAACACGGAAAGGTCTCATTCCGAGAACCCTTTTTGCCGCCTCCCTTACAACGGCAAAAGCCTCCGGAAGCAGATCGTCAAGGGTCTCTCCCTGTTCCAGTCTCTCCTTGAACTCTCTCGTCTTGTCCTTAAGCTGTTCGTCGGAAAGAGCTTCCATCGCAGGCTCCATGGCCTCTATTTTATCAACTACGGGATATATCTTTTTCAGTTCCTTGTCGCTGTAGGTCCCGAAAAGCTTCTTTATAAGTCCCATTTTCCCTCCTGAATGTCGAAAGTATCGACAAATTATCATACCATGTAAGAGCCTGTAAATCAAGGATTCCGCGGCATTTAAAGCAGTTTTGGCTCCGGTCCTTTTAATAAAAAAGGGAGGGGTCAACCCCCTCCCTGATCATATATTTGTTATTCCTCCGGCTCTATAAGGCCGTAGGTATCACCCTTTCTCTTATAGACCACATTTACCTCGTCAGTTTCCGAATTTCTGAAAACGAAGAAGTTATGGTTAAGAAGCTCCATCTGTACGCATGCCTCTTCCACATCCATGGGCTTAATGGCAAATCTTTTTGTCTTTACCACCGGCATCCTCTGAACGGCTTCCTTTTCCTCTGCCTCTGCCTCCATAAATACGGGATTGAATCCCGATGCCGAAACTGATTTCTTAAGCTTTGTCCTGTACTTTCTTATCTGCCTTTCGATGATCTCTTCCACAAGATCTATGGAAACATACATATCGTCGCTGGTCTGCTCTGCACGGATGATGCTCCCCTTAACAGGTATGGTAACTTCAACCTTCTGCCTTGATTTTTCCACGCTGAGCGTCACATTTGCAGTGGTGTCGTCGTGGAAGAATTTCTCCAGCTTGCCGATCTTCTCGTAAATCATCTCCTTAAGGCCGTCTGTAACATCGATGTTCCTTCCGCTAATGATATACTTCATATACATAGCCTCCTTTCGACTATTACTGATTAAAGTATAACACAGGCACCGGTCTGTGTATACAGCCACACGGCTTAAGATAATCTTCCGACGCCTCATATCCGGCTTTTTTTATGATGTCTTCCATATCTGTTTTTTAAAAGATCGGTCTCCGAAAAGAGCTTACGAAAAAATACAAACAAAACACATTTTTGGTAAAACGGATTTTCGTGCACCGGTTTTCCTTATTTTATGGGGAAAATGTGGAAAACTTTGGGTAAAAGTCGGTATTTAAGGGTACCCGTTTCCTAAATCCCTTTATTTTTAAGGTCTCTCGGGCTTTTAATTTTTTAGTCAGACCTCTGATCTCCATTATTTCTTTGGTAAAAATGCACAAAATATATATGGCTGACATGTAACTTTTGTTATGCAAAACAAACTTTTCTCCTATGCAAAACTTAACCGGATCTTATTTTTCCTTTCCCTCTTCCAGCTTTTGCCGGAAATACAGATAAAGCTCCGGTATCTCAAATTCAAGCTCATTCAGCGCCTTTAAGATCTCCCAGACCAGCTGTCCCTTTTCTGCATATTCCAGGTATTCTTTCGGATCCCGTTTCATTGCCTCCTCGGCATCAAAATAAAAAATCCTGTCTCCTATCCTGGCCACTGTCCCAAAGGATGCATTCGGATCCCTTTCGAAAGTAATCAGAGATCGTTCTATACCTCTGCAAACCATTTTTTCCGTGATCATATTTTAGCCTCAATCATGGGAAATGGCCGCCGCAAGCTGCGACGGCCGTATCCCTTATTAATTCTTATTTTGTATGCGGGTCATCCCGTCATCCGTTCCTTCTGCGGCGTCTTACAGCAAATACTGCTGCGCAAATGCCCAGGAGCGAAATAATGGAAAGCATACTCCACAGTTGAATGTTGCTGTCATCGCCGGTCTGCGGTGCACGGCTTCCCTTACCGCTTCCGAGATTGCCGGTCTTATTGTCTTTAATATCGGCTCCAC
Source organism: uncultured Eubacteriales bacterium (assembly GCA_902797845.1). Lineage (GTDB taxonomy): Bacteria > Bacillota > Clostridia > Lachnospirales > Lachnospiraceae > RUG14319. Next base: position 13,584 of record CADBUJ010000033.1, read on the forward strand.
CCGTTAATTTAACAACGGAGATCTTAGACCTGCCGTTTTCGTCCGGGTCGGAAACACCTGAAACGATCCACTTGTTGCCGTCTTCATCCGTTATGATGTCGCCCTTCTTGGGATCTTTCAGTTCTTCCTTGGGTTTAACGGGATTTCCGTCCCCGTCCGTTACATCGTAGGTGACCTTTTTAACAGTAACCTTTGAAATGCCTTCGGAATCAGGATCTCCCACTTCCTGAACCACATACTTATTGCCGTTTTCGTCTGTTATGACATCGCCTTTCTTCGGCTGTATCAGTTCATCCTTGGGTTTAACGGGATTTCCGTCCTCGTCAGTCACATCGTAGGTAACCTTTTTAGCGATGACTTCTGCAACCCCTGTGTCCTTATCCGGCTTTCCTACTTCCTGTACCACATACTGTCTTCCGTCTTCATCTGTAATGATGTCGCCTTTCTTAGGATCAGAAAGAGGTTTGTTAGGTGTTACACCGTTTCCGTTCTCATCTTTAACATTATAGGTAACAGGAACTACGGTCGCTTCAGCAACGCCTGTCTTGGGATCGGGCTCGCCTACTTCTTTGATCACATACTCGTTGCCGTCTTCATCTGTTATAACATCGCATTCCTTAGGGTCTTTCAGTTCGTCCTTGGGATTGATAGGATTCCCGTCTCCGTCTGTTACGTCGTAGGTTACCTTTTTAGCAGTAACTTCCACAACGCCTGTGTCTTTATCGGGTTTTCCGACTTCCTGTACCACATAATTGTAGCCGTCTTCGCCTGTTATAACGTCTCCCTTCTTAGGATCGGAAAGAGGCTCCGTCGGTGTTACTTTGTCTCCGTTTTCGTCCGTAACATTATAGGTAATGGGAACTACTGTGACATCGGAAGCACCGGTCTCGGGATCAGGATCGCCTACTTCCTTGATCACATACTCGTTGCCGTCTTCATCTGTTATTTTGTCCCCTTCCTTGGGATCCTTCAGTTCATCCTTGGGTATTACGGGATTTCCGTCCTCGTCTTTTACATCGTAAGTTACCTTTTTAGTCTCACCGGTAAGTTCTCCCTTTGTGGTGTCTTCGGATACATACTTAACAAATATCTGACGCTCGTCAGGGATCTTGTCGTTGTTCTCATCTGCAAGCCACTGTGCTGTATAAGTCACATTGTCCGTAACATTGATCTCAAATTCAGGATCCCCCTTCTCTTGCAGCTTCAACAGTTATATATCTTAACTCACCTACCCTTATGCCTGTGCTGCAGATAGTCTGCAGTATTAATTCAAGTCTTTCGTTCCCCTTCTTTCTTGCTGCAAGAACCAGCCTTTCATATTCGCTCCTCGTAAGCTCCCTGTCTTCGGAGCAGTACGCTTTTTTCTGAAGCCTGATGCTCTTTACACGGCATTCGGACAGATCAGCGAATGTAAAGAAGCTGTTTAAGGATGCCAGCATGGAATTGATACTTCTCGGTGCGTATCCTGCTTCAATAAGCGAAGCTTTAAAGGAAAGCACCATTTCCTTTGTAACAGGCTCTCCTCTGGTAAAGCCTGCAAAACCTGCCACATCCCTCAGATATTTCTCTATGGTGTTTTCGCTTTTTTCCTCCAACACAAGCCATTGCCTGAAAGACTCAATATCCTGTTCCGTTATAACCTTCTCTTTCATTGATCCCCACCTCCGGTTACACAAAATACTTACATCAATAATATTTTATCCCTAAATCAGATTTTGGGAGCCATATAATATTTGCAATTTCTACACAAAAAAAAGATCCTGCCCTTTAAGGCAGGATCTTTATGTTTTATTGTTACTGGAGTATCCTTACGCAATCGAGAACCGTTCTCTGAGGTGATCCGTAATACATATCCGTGATTATAATTCCTGTTGAAGGTGTGCTGGCATGTATTATCTTTCCGTCTCCTATATAAAGAGCTACATGGCCTGCATAATTGCCTGATCCGTAGAACAGAAGGTCTCCGGGCTGAACATCGTTAACACTGATCTTCGTTCCGTTGCTTCTCTGGGAATCTGCACTCCTTCCCAGTTTATATCCGAAGTGGAGATAGACCTGCTGTGTAAATCCCGAGCAGTCCACGCCTGTATTAAGGTTATTGCCTGCATAAACATAAGGATTTCCTTCGAACTGCAGGGCATATGCCACTACTTCCTTAGCCTTTGCAGCACCCTCTGCTGACTGGGTGGAGCTTCCTGATGACTGGCTTACGGCTTCTGTCTGCTTTTCAGTCTGCTTCTCTGTCTCTGTCTGCTTTTCAGTCTGTTTTTCTGTTTCTGTCTGCTTTTCTGTCTCAGGCTCCTTTGGAGGATTAGGATCCGTAGTCGTCAGATAATCGCTGGAGATATAGGCCGTTACACCCTTGTAATTTACCTTGCTCCATCCGCCGGAATTCTCCGTCCTTGTTATGCTCTGATCCTTACGGAGTCCTCCCACGATCGCATAATTTGTGCCGGGGCCTCTTCTTACGTTAACTCCCGTAGTTGCAAATACCTTTTCCTCTCCGCCCTGTGATGACGAAGAAGCAGCCGCGGAATCTACGGATCCGCTTACGGAAAGGTATTCTCCTGCCACATATCCTGTGGTGTTGCCTGTCTGGATCTTATACCAGGATCCTTCCTTTGAAAGAACGGATACCTTTGCATTCTTGTAAAGAAGTCCCACTCTGCTGTGGTTTGTACCGGGGCCGGATCTTACATTAAGAGCAGATACATTTACGGTACCTGTTGCACCTGATGAAGATGCATTTCCTGATGATGCAGCGGGCGCATTTCCGGAACTCTTCGTTATATATTCTGCCGCACAATATCCTGAGATATTTCCTATAGTGACCTTATACCAGTTGCCTTCCTGTCCTGTTATGTTAACGCTGTTGTTCTTATATATAAGGCCTACTCTGTTGTAGTTTGTGCCGGGGCCGGATCTTACGTTAAGAGCAGATACATTTACGACACCGCTTCCTGATCCTGTTGATGCCGCAGCGCTTCCGCCTGCAGATATGTATTTTGCATATACATAAGCTGTAGTCTGATTTCCGTTAAGCTTTACGTTTACCTTATACCAGTCACCTTCCGTTCCGAGGATCTCCACTGATGTACCCTGGATTATAAGTCCCACTCTGGGAGATGATGTGGATGCGCCTGACCTTACATTTAAGGCATCGCAGTTTACGGTTCCCGTATTCTCGTCCGCATAAACGGGAAGAGGTGTTCCGAAAGAGGTAAAAAACAGAGCTGCCGCTGCAGCTGCCGCCATAAAGCTTTTTATTTTAATAGATTTCATGTTAGTCACCACACTGAAATTATTTTATTTATTACAAAGTTATTACAGGGAAATTATAGCAATCCCCTGTAATTCTGTCAACACGGTTTTAAATTATATGTAATATTTAAAGCTTTTATATAATGTTTATTACTCGAATGTTATTTTATTGTTATCTTATCTGTAATGTTTATCCTTCCCTGTTTTAAAAGGCTCCCTACGGCCCTTTTAAATTCAGCCTTGCTCATTCCCGTATACTCTCTTATGTCTTCCGGGCTGTCCTTCTCCGTAACGGGAAGAGCTCCTCCGTTTTCCTCTGCCAGCTTAAGGAGCTTATCTGCATCACTGTCTATCTGATCCTTAAGAGGTTTTCTTAAGGTAAGCTCTATCTTTCCGTCTTCTCTTACCTCTCTTACTCTGGCTTCTATGGCATCACCCTGCCTTATCTTTCCGTTGTTCTCGCTTATGGGCACCATGGCGGAATATTTATCATCCACAGCTACAAATATACCCATTTTAGGATTTATACGGTAAACGGTGCCCTTTACCATGTCGTTTTTCTTATATCCGTGATCTGTTTTAAGAGATCCCGATATCTTCATGGTGGCACACAGTCTGTTGGACCTGTCCAGATATAAGCGTACCGTGCAGCTGTCCCCGGGGGCGGGATCCCCCGTCATCTCCCTGAACGGCATAAAAAGATCCTTCTCCAGTCCCCAGTCAAGGAAGCCTCCTATCCTGGTGATGTTCTTAAGCACAAGGCTCTTTATCTCCCCGAGAAGGATATAGGGTCTGTTTACTGTTGCAATGGGTCTGCCCATGGAATCTCTGTAAATAAATACTTCCACCTCATCTCCCAAAGAAGCGCCCTTTGGTATCTGCGCCTTAGGAAGGAGCACCGATGCCCCGTCTTCGTCCGTAAGATATGCTCCTACTTCCTTTATCCTGTCTATTTTTAAAGTCTGTATCCTGCCGATATCCATCTTTCGCCTTTCCTGCAAAAATCAAAAAAACAGGTATGAAAAAAGGGACATATTAAATATGTCCCAACTGGGCTACAAGGATTCGAACCTTGAAATGCTGGAGTCAGAGTCCAGTGCCTTACCGTTTGGCGATAGCCCATTATCTGCCGTCCCTATTGGGGCAACAAAAAGATTATACACAAATGTTTTTTACAATGCAAGCTTTTTAGCTAGGCTTTTAACCGTTTCTTAGCGGCGGCCCAGCTCCTTGTAATACTTTTCCGGTCTTATTATCTCTACAGCCCTGTAAAGATTCTTTATGGAAACGTTTTTATGGCTGCCTCCGTTTTCTCCGTCCAGTGTCCATTTTACTTCTTCGTTGCATCTGATCTTAACGGTGGAAGCCTTTCTGTAAAACATATATTCCTCTTCGATGTTCCTTAAGAGGATCGCTCCCACGATATTGTTTATATCCAATATATTTCTGGGCTTTCGTATGAACATCACCTCAAAAAGGCCGTCGGAAAGGTCCATATTGTTGCCGCCCGGGATCTTAAAGCCTCCTACTCTGGCGGAATTTGTCACCATGCCGAACATGAATTCGTCGATGACCTTTTCTCCGTCGCAGTCTATCTCCATTTTAAGGAATTTGATCTCTGCAAGGCTCTTTACTCCCCCAAGCACATATGCAAGATATCCCAGACTGTTCTTAAGGCTCTGGGGAGTCTCGTATGACACCTCGGAAAAAACGCCCCAGGCCGCCACATATATAAAATGCTCTTTGTTGAACTGGCCTACATCACAGGGGTAGGGCCTTCCGTGAACAACATTTTCAGCGGCTCTTATTATATTTTTCGGCAGATCTAGGCTTCTGGAATAATCGTTTGTGGAGCCTGCCGGAATATATCCAACGGGAATATCTGTCTTTGATCTTAAAACACCGGAGACCACTTCATCCAGAGTTCCGTCACCGCCGCTGCATACTATAAGGTCAAATTCCCCGGCCCTCTCCTTTGCCACATTAAGGGCATCCTTTTTGCACTGGGTCACATGGACCGTTACATCATATCCGCCCTTATTGAAAATATCTATCACCTGACCGAGCTTTGTATTTATGGCGCCCTTTCCGGATACCATATTTACAAGAAACAACATTTTTTTCATGGATCTTTTACCTGTTTAAAAATCTCAACTTCCTGCTATAAAATCCCTTAAGAGCTTTTCGAAACGATCCCGGATCTTATCATATCTGAAATCCTCAAGTCTTCTCCTCTGATCCTCTGTTATCCTGTTCCTAAGCTCCTTATCCTTTATCACTCTGTCCATTACTGCGGCTGTAAACACGGGATCCTTTTCCTTAAGCAGTATCCCTGCTCCTCCGAGAGTTTCGGGAATGGCTGCCGCATCATATGCAATGATTGGAATATCGAAAGCCATGGCCTCCAGAAGAGGTACACAGAAGCCCTCGTGCTCGCTCATGCAAAGGAATAAGTCCGCCGCCTTATAATATGATATAAGAGCAGGGAAGCTCAGGTCCGAAAGGAATTCCACATCCTCTGTTCCCAAAAGATCTACATATTCCTTAAGCTTTCCCAGATAAGTGCTCTTTACTTCCGATGATCCTATGAGGAAGAGCCTTGCATCCTTGTCGAAGTTCCTTTTATATTCCGCAAATGCCCTTATGACATCTTCCTGACATTTATTGGGGGCTATCCTTCCCACAAACAGTATCTTTGTCCTGTTATCATCAAGAAGTCTGTCCCTTTCCCCGTCGCTTTCTCTTTTGTAATCCTCAAAGGGTATTATGATCGGGAGCACTTCCGTTCTGCATTTAAAGCCCATGGAATCAAGTTCCGCCTTGTTGTAACCGGAAACTGCCAGACAAAGGTCCACTTTTTCTGCCAGGGCTTGCAATTCCCTTCTTCCCTTACGGCAGATCATCCTGGCGGCACTGTCATATCCCACAAAATAATGACCGGGAGTGATGTTGTGATATATCATTATCTTTCGGCATTCAAGATTTCCGAATATCCTGTTGAGCTTTGTGCCGGTGGAAAGATGATATATTACGATATCATCCTTCGATAATCTGGGAAGTCTGTCCGCACTTAAGGCTTCCCCGGGCTTTATATTGGGTCCTGTAAATTCCGCATATATGGCCGTCTCGTAGCCCATTTCCTTTATTATATCCCGTAGGATAAAGACGTGATTGCCTATGGCATCACCATGCTTTAAGGTGGTCAAAAGCTGGAGGATCTTCATTTTATTCCTCCCCCGGCAGTCTTTTTTTAAGCTCTTCCACTTCCTTTGTAAGCTCCTCTATCCTCCTGTCCCTGTCCTTCATGTAGGCACCTACCATCTGAAAAAGCTCTGCCGTATCCATATTTACTATATTCTGCTCTGATATGGGAGGGGCTGTCTGAAATGATATGAGGCGTCTTATGACCTTTTTTATAAAAGATCTGCCTCCCCCTATCTCGGGAAAAGCGTTTACCTGATATTCATCCTCAAAGGCCCCGAGCTTTAGAGCGAATTCCTCTGCGTCAAAAGCTTCTGCTGCATCTTCTGCCGGTCTTTTCCCTTTTTTGAAATCCGGCAGATCGGAAACTATCCCCTTTCTCCTGATGTCCTCCCTTATCTCATCCATTATCTGTTCTATATTTATGGAATTTGTCTCATCCATTAAGATTCCCTCCCTTATGCAGGATGCTAATATTTTACTTTTTGGAGCATTTTATTGCAATATGGTTTTCCTGTGCTATAATTGGTCTCTGAGACAGTTCGAGACCATCCTGTCTATAAACAAAACTAGGGGAGAATAACAACATGAACCATACAAATAAGGCGCCTTCAAAAGAGGGAGCTCTTTCTTATTCGCAAAAAATCGCCATTTCCGGCATGATGATGGCGCTGTACGTAGTTACAGTCTATCTTACTCAAAGCTTTTCCTTCGGGGCATATCAGATAAGGATCGCAACGGCCATATATGCAATGGCTTACTTCTTTCCGTTCCTTATACTGCCCCTTGGGGCAGCCAACTGCCTTTCGAACCTTCTTTTCGGAGGCCTCGGCATAATGGATGTTATAGGAGGATTCGCAGTAGGAGTTATCACCACATCACTTATGGTACTTATAAGGCGGCTTGGCCTTCCTAAATGGACCACAGCCATACCCATAATCCTGGCGCCGGGCTTCGGAGTACCCATCTATCTCCATATACTTTTAAATATGCCTTACTGGCCCCTTACATTAAATCTTCTTGTGGGTCAGGCTGTTGCGGGAGCAGTCGGGGCCCTTATAGTGATAACCCTTTCAAAACTCAACATCCCTGCCCTTAAAGGGCGTTCATAAAAGGAGGCTTTACATGAACAGCAGAAATAAAAACGATCTTTCAGAGCTTTCATCCCTTGGCAACAAGACCCTTTACAGGGACGACTATGCACCGGAGGTGCTGGAGACCTTCGAGAACATGCACCCCGAAAGAGATTATTTCGTTAAATTCAACTGTCCGGAATTTACATCCCTTTGTCCGAAAACGGGACAGCCTGATTTTGCCACCATCTATATATCCTATGTTCCCGGAAAAAGAATGGTGGAATCAAAATCCTTAAAGCTCTATCTTTTCAGCTTCAGAAACCACGGGGATTTCCATGAAGACTGTGTAAATATCATCATGGATGATCTTATTGCTCTTATGGATCCCAAATATATCGAGGTCTGGGGAAAATTTACTCCCAGAGGAGGCATCTCCATCGATCCCTACTGCAATTACGGAAAGAAAGGCACCATGTGGGAGGATGTGGCAAGAGACAGACTTGTCCACCACGATATGTATCCGGAGAATGTAACTGCAAGATAAAGATCATTAAATAATAAAGCCTTTAAACTGACGTCTCATCAGTTTAAAGGCTTGTTTTTTATTCTTAACCTTAAAAGCTTAGCCAAAGGTCTTCGCGGATCAATAGAAAGCATCGTCATTTATCCAGTTTATGGCTCCGCCGGGGCAGTTGTCCACCGCATCCTGGACATCATTAAGGCAAAGCCTTGTAGGGATGGCAAAGGCTTCAGATTTATAATTCTGGTCCATTCGGAATACCTTGGGACAGGTATATTCGCAAAAACCGCAGCTTATACATTTTTCCTTATCTACTATAACCTTCATAAGCACCTCCCGGCAGCCTTCATGTTTTATACATGTATTATATGCACTATTTAAAGACCGTTGTCAAATCCGGCATCCAGCTCCTTAGTCAGAACATTCTCTCCGGAATGATCCTTCCTTATCTGTTTATCCGCATCTTCAAGGGACTGAAATCCCGTAACAAGGCCGAAGGAAGTTTCTCTTCCCTGACCGCCTATAACATTTAGCATATCTCCGTAAGACATGCATGAGCTGAACTCCACATGGCCGTCTATGATCACAACATCCTCCAGCACCGCAGCCATAAAGGTGCGCTCCACCTGATTGCGGCTGTTTTCGAAGGTGCCTTCGTATATGATGTATATGCTGTTTTCGTTTTCATCCTCAAAGCACAGATACATCCTTTTGGGGATATATGCCGTAAGGACAGAAAAATCCGCCTGAGTCCCCGTCTCCTCTATCTTTTTGTCAGAGATCCCCAGAATAGCCCCAAGTACATTGCCTTCTGCGGCGGAAATATCCGTAATGCAGGTGGTAAGCCCCCGGACT
>CADBUJ010000034.1 GCA_902797845.1 uncultured Eubacteriales bacterium
ACATCAATGATGGAATTATCCATTTCTATATAAAGAACCGTAAACGGGAATTTATGGGCCATAAGATAGGGCTTATATGCATCTTCTATAGCTCTGTTTATAATTCTGTTCTCTATATATCTGCCGTTTATAAAATATATCTCATTTGTCCTTTTTCCCCGTGAGATCTCAGGCTCTCCTATAAAGCCTGTTACACTTAGATCTTTATCTGCGGCATCGACAGGTATAAGAGACTTGACCGTATCTATGCCGAATATGGCATATATTATCTGAGTAACATCCGCGCCTTTTTGTATGCTGAAACGTTCTTTTCCGTCAGCTATAAAAGTAAATCCCGTTCCCGGAACAGAAAGGGCAAGATATTCAACGATCTCCCTGATGTAAGACCCCTCAGTTACACTGCTCTTCATATATTTTTCTCTGGCAGGCGTGTTATAGAAAAGGTCTGTTACAACAATGGATGTCCCTTTTTCACAGGCGACCTGTGAATTTTCAATGATCCTGCCGCCCTCTATTATTATCCTGTTTCCAGTTTCCTCATCATTTGTCCTTGTGGTCATAAGGATCCTTGATACGGCTGCGATGCTGGAAAGGGCTTCACCTCTGAATCCCAGAGTATTTATGTCGAAGAGATCATCGCTGTCTGTTATCTTGCTTGTTGCATGACTGAGAAATGCAAGGGGAAGATCATCCTTATGGATACCGTCTCCATTATCTGAAACTCTTATATAGGACTTGCCCCCATCCTTTATCTCGACAGTTATCCTGTCGGCATTTGCGTCAAGTGAGTTCTCAACCAGCTCTTTAACGATTGATGCAGGCCTTTCTACTACTTCTCCTGCTTTTATTTTGTTGATGGTATCTTTATCGAGAAGATGTATCCTTTTCATATCCTATCTCTTCCTCAGCTTTTTCTGGATCTTGTCCAAAAATTTCATTGTTTCAAGAGGTGTCATATTATATATTTCTTTAGAAAGGATCTCATTTATGATGTCGGAATGATCATATCTGTTACTATCATCATTTGCTCCGAAAAGAGACAATTGTCCGGATAATTCATTTTCATCATCTGATGATGCCTTTTCAGAGGATATCCTGTCCTGTACTTTGTTTATTTCTATTTCGGAGCCCTTGCTTTCAAGTATATTTTTAAGAATGAGCTTGGCTCTTTCTGTTACGGACTTGGGTACACCTGCAAGTCCTGCCACCTGTATTCCGTAACTTCTGTCTGCAGCACCTTCGACTATCTTCCTCAGGAAGATTATGTCATCATCATTCTCCTTTACTGCTATGGAATAGTTCTTGAGATTCGGCAGTTCTTCTGAGAGATAAGTCAATTCGTGATAATGTGTGGCAAACATGGTCTTTGCGAAGATATTTCCGTCTCTTGCAAGGAATTCAACGATGCTCCACGCAATTGAAAGGCCGTCATAGGTGCTTGTGCCACGGCCTATCTCATCAAGGATGATAAGGCTTTTTGATGTTGCATTATTTAATATATTGGCTACTTCAGTCATCTCTACCATAAAAGTAGATTGTCCTGATGCCAGGTCATCTGATGCTCCTACCCTTGTAAATATCCTGTCGGTGATACTTATATCAGCTTTATCTGCAGGCACAAAAGAACCAAGATGTGCCATAAGAGTTATAAGTGCGACCTGCCTCATATATGTGGATTTACCTGCCATGTTGGGACCGGTTATCAGTGCGATCAGATTTTCCTTTTGATCAAGAAAAGTATCATTTACTATAAATTCGCCTTCAGACATCATCCTTTCAACTACAGGGTGACGGCCGGCCTGAATATTTATGATCCCTTCATGGTTTATCTCAGGTCTTACATAATTATTATTATATGCCACATATGAAAAAGAACAGAGCACATCAGCATAAGCAACTGCACGTGCGGTTTTAAGCAATGTCTCGGCAACAGATATGATCCTTTCTCTTATATCGCAGAAAAGTTCATATTCCAGGCTGTATAATCTGTCCTGTGCACCAAGTATCTTATCCTCCATTTCCTTAAGCTCCGGAGTAATGAACCTTTCGCTCCCCGTAAGGGTCTGCTTTCTCGTCCACTGCACAGGGACCATATCCAGATAGGAATTGGTAACTTCTATAAAATATCCGAAAACCTTATTGTATTTGATCTTTAGATTCTTGATGCCTGTTTTGTCCTTTTCCTCCTGTTCAAGAGAAGCTATCCACTCTTTTCCGCCGTTTTGAATATCTCTTAATTCGTCAGCATCATGATCATATCCACGCTTTATGATGCCTCCTTCTCTTATACTGAGAGGCGCATCATCGGATATGCTCTTATCCAAAAGCTCGCTTATGTCATCTAAGGGATCTATGTCCAAATTAATAGTCTTTAAAAGCGCGGAATCAAATGATGAAAGCAGTGTCTTTATATCTTTAAGTATAAAAAGAGAAGATTTAAGGGCCAGCATATCTCTGGGATTTATGGTTTTAAGTGATGCTCTGCCGAGAAGCCTCTCCAGATCATAAACTCCCCCAAGATATTCCCGTATTTCATCCCTGTCCATATATTTACTGCTCAATTCCTCAACGGCAGTAAGTCTTTCCTCTATGGCATTTTCGTTATTAAGAGGTCTTTCTATGAAAGATCTTAATGTCCTTGCACCCATGGCAGTTCTTGTTTTGTCAAGTATCCACAAAAGAGACCCTTTTTTGTCCTTGTCCCGCATAGTTGAAAGAAGCTCAAGGTTCCTTCTTGTAAAATTATCGATGATCATATGATCACCTGTGCTGTAACGAGTTAATCTTACTATATGGCTTAGATCTGTTTTCTGGGTATCCTGAAGGTATTTGAGCAAAGCACCGCTGGAGAGCAGCGTTAACTCTCCCTGTTCTATGCCCATTCCCTGAAGATCAAGTATCTTAAACTGGCTTTTTAATACTCTTTTAGATTCTTCATCATTAAAATAACGACCGGGAAGGATACTGGGTGACAGATCTCTTTCGGCAAATGCATTTAGTTTTGTATATCCGGCGATCTCAAAAAGCTCGTTGCAAAGAACCTCTTTCGGAGAAAACCTTTCTATTTCCTCGGAAAGTCTGTTTATGCCGTTTAATATCGTCGTATTAAATTCGCCTGTTGAAAGATCACAGGAAGAAAGAGCAAAATCTTTCATGTCGTAATAGACACAGAGAAGATAATTGTTTACATCATCCTTAAGATATGAACCTGTTATATTAGTTCCGGGCGTAACTATCCTTACTACTTCCCTTTTAACGATCCCCTTGGCTGTTTTGGGGTCTTCCACCTGTTCGCATATGGCAACTTTATGCCCATGCTCCACAAGGGTGGAAAGATAACCTTCCATGGCATGATAGGGAATACCGCACATGGGTGCTCTTTCAGGCAGACCGCAGTCCTTGCCTGTAAGGACTATGCCCAGGATCTCAGATGCGACTTTTGCATCATCGAAAAACATCTCATAAAAATCCCCGAGACGGTAAAAAAGGATACAGTCCTCATACTCTTTTTTTGTTTTAAGATACTGCTCCATCATTGGTGTGATGCTCATTATAATTCCTCACAGTTTTAAATAAGGCATGTTGCTCATGCAACATGCCCTTATATCACAGTACATTAAATAACAGTTCTCCGTAACCCGGGAAGGGCCAATAGTTTTTATCCGTAAGAAGCTCCAGGTTGTCTGCGTATGTACGAAGCTCCTCCATAACAGGTCTCAGTCTGTCCCTAGATATAATTGCTTTCTCCCGGCCGGGTTCGGCATTATCAAATTCCTGACAGCAATTTTCCAAAAGCTCTGTTTCCTGATAAAGGTTTTCAAGATTGAAATTGATCTGCTCAATTGTCTTACTGATCGTCTCGCTTTTGATCCCGTTCTTTTCAAGGCGTATCTTAGCTAAAGAAAGCTCATCGATATATCTTATAACAGCGGGGATTATCTGCCTCTTTACCATCTGTATAGAACAGTTTGCCTCTATCTTTATGGTATTGGCATATGTTTCATATCCGATCTGCTGTCTGGACAGAAGCTCAACTTCTGTCAGCACGTTATGTCTTGAGAAAACTTCAATGGCTTTGTCCCATGTAAGGTAGTCCAGCGCATCAACAGTATTGCTTATATTGAGAAGCCCGCGTTTTTCAGCTTCTTTCTTCCATTCTTCCGAATAGCTGTTTCCGTTAAACACCACTCTCTTATGATCTTTATACCATTTTGAAATAAGTTCATGAACAGCCTTCTTCTTGTCCTGCGCTTTTTCTATATGATCAGCAGCCTCTCTGAAAGAGTCTGAGATGATGGTATTAATAACAGTGGTTGAATCTGAGATAGAGGCCATGGAACCTACCATTCTGAATTCAAATTTATTGCCCGTAAATGCAAAAGGTGATGTTCTGTTCCTGTCAGCAGAATCTTTCTTAACAAAGGGTACCGTAGCAACTCCGAAGGTGAGATCCTCTGCATATTTGGAGAAATTAGCATCCTCTCCGTTAGCTAATCCTTCCAGAGTATTTTCCAGCTCCTCACCGAGGAAGATGGATATTACAGCCGGAGGTGCTTCATCAGACCCCAGACGAAGATCGTTTGCAGCCGTGGAAATAGACTGCCTCAGAAGCGGCGCATAAATATCAAGAGCTCTTATCACGGATGCAATAATCAGCATAAATATGGGATTATCCTCTTTATCCTTTCCCGGATCCAGAAGATTAACTCCCGTGTCAGTTGTAAGAGACCAGTTATTATGCTTGCCTGAACCGTTTATTCCGTTAAAGGGCTTTTCGTTCAAGAGACAGAAAAGTCCATGACGCACTGCT
>CADBUJ010000035.1 GCA_902797845.1 uncultured Eubacteriales bacterium
CGATTCTTCTGTCTGTTCGATCTTATCCAGCATGGTGTTAAAAGCATCAGAAAGCTGATCCATTTCAGTGAAACCTTTAAGCTCCACTCTTTGCTGAAAATCTCCGTCTGACAGGCTGTTTATGCTGTTTACCATTTTTTTAAACGGATTAGTGATCAGCTTACCGTAAAGAAGGACCAATACCGAAATGACTATTGCACTTATTATAACGATAATGATACTTGTACGCTCTATAGACGCAAACAGATTGTTGAGATCAGTGGTGGAGGAACTTATAATTACAACACCCTGTATGGAATCATCAGTAGTATCTCTTATTCCGATAGCCATATTGATCAGATTGAACTGTTCCACATATTCACTTGTATCCTGACCATTCATGGCACTGATAGCTTCCTTAGAAATGACATAGCGGTTGTTTATTCTCGAATAGGAATCTTTTACAACTCTGAATTCCTTATCGATTATAACCACACGGCCGTCATATACTGACGAAAGCTGATTTATCTGACCCTCTATTACATCTCTGTTTTCGTTGTTAAAAAAGCCGCTTGTTGTTACAGCGGCCGTTAAATACTTACCCTGCTCCGTCATCTTGTCGATTCTTTCATGGCGAAGCGAATTCCAGGTACTACTCAATATAACTCCACGGAGAATGAATAAGGGAATAAGAGCCAAAATCAAAGCGATCAGGGTAAGTCTGAAATTCAGACTGCCGAGAAAGTTTTTTAAACGGCTTTTTTTACTTCTTAAAGAAATATCCAACACCCCATTTTGTATTTATATACTTAGGCTCTGAAGGATTCTTTTCGATCTTCTCTCTGAGCCTTCTGATATGTACATCAACCGTTCTGACATCACCGGGATAATCGTATCCCCAAACAAGATCCAGAAGCTTGTCCCTGTTATACACCTTATTGGGATTAAGGATGAGCAGCTCAAGCATATCGAATTCTTTTGCCGTAAGATTTACTTCCTTTCCGGCAATAAAAACTCTTCTGGAATCAAGATCAAGTTCAAGATCTCCAACTGTAATATTCCTGGCCTTGCCCTCGCTCTGCTCCTTTGCGGATGAACGGCGCATAACGGCCTTTATCCTTGCCTTTACTTCCAGTATATTAAAGGGCTTTGTTATATAATCATCTGCTCCGTATTCAAGGCCAAGGATCTTGTCCATATCGTTATCCTTAGCTGTAAGCATGATGATGGGAACAGTGGAATATTCCCTGATCTGTTGACACACCTGGAATCCATCATATTCCGGAAGCATTACGTCAAGCAGTATAACATCGTAATCGTTGGCCTGTGCCATTTCTATAGCAGCCTTACCGTCGTATGCGGCATCTACCTCCATACCGTCCTGCTCAATACTGTATTTAAGTCCCTTTACAATGATCTTTTCATCATCAACAACTAATACTTTTTTAGCCATAGCAATCTCCTCAGTTTACAGTTACAAGATCTTTTATTTTAGAATATACCCCTTCTTTGATGCCGGATATCTCCATTAATTGTTCCGTGCTCGTTAGAGGGCCATTCTCTTTTATATATACATATATGAGCTCTGCCTTGCTGTCTCCGATACCCGGCAGCATCTTAAGCTCTTCCTTTGTTGCATTATTTAGGTTTATTCTGCCGTCTCTTGTTAAGGCAGATCCTTCCGACTCTTCTCCTGCTCTTGGGATGTATATCCTTTCGCCGTCAGATAATACCCTTGCAAGATTTATTTTTTCCGGATCACCTTCGTCTGTTATGCCTCCTGCAGCATCCACCGCATCAGCTACCCGCGATCCTTCAGGCAGGTAATAGATATCAGGATTCTTTACGGCTCCGCATATATAGAAGCATATATCCGGTTTCTTGCTTTCTTCTGTAGAAAGCCCCGTGTCCGTCTGATACAAGTTATCTTCTGAAATAATCTCCGCTTCTATTCCTGAAAAACGGTTATTATATAATAATACACCGACAGTTGTAACGGTGATCATTCCTATTATCTTTATAAAATTATGTTTCATTGTGCCTCCTCAGCAGCAATAGACAAGGCACACAAATCCTTATATATTTTATAAGAAAACCCTTGTTAAAACAAGGACTTTTTAATATTGTTTTAATAAACAGTTAACATTATTTTTCGTGTTGACACACGCATTATGATTTGTTAATATGTATTCCGTTGAGCGGGAGTGCTGGAATTGGTAGACAGGCAAGACTAAGGATCTTGTGTCAGGTTATGGCGTGTGGGTTCAAGTCCCATCTCCCGCATCACAAAAGAAAGGGCCGGTCCGAAAAGGACCGGTCTTTTTTAGTCTCTTTTTTGCAGAGCATTCAGGAATGCAGGTATAAGCTGCTTTTTCCTGGATACGACGCCGTCAAGTATACAACTGTCTCCCTCCGGGAAAAGCCCATAGGATTCTTCTATAAGCTCTTTTGATCCGTCTCCGTAAAACAGAAGCTCTGTGGTCTCATCTATTATATTCGTAAGCATAAAGAACACCATTCCCATGCCGTGACTGCCTGTTTCTGTTCTAAGTTGTTCTTTTATCCTGTCTTTTATTAGTGCAAGTTCCTCTCCTGACATGGAGCTTATCTGTCCTACGCCGAAGCTTTCGCTTTCAATATTGAATTTCTTGAAGTCCTGATAAAAGATCTCTTCAGGAGTCTTGCTCTCAAGATTGCTGCCTGCCTTGAACATTTTTTTAGCATAGGATTCTATATTATCTATTCCCGCGATTTCGGCCAGGTCTCTGCATGCTTCCCTGTCCTTATCCGTACATGTCGGTGATCTGAAAAGTAAAGTATCAGAGATTATAGCTGACATCATAAGTCCGGCGATCTCTCTTGGTATATCAAGTTCTTTCTCCCTGTAGATCTCGTACATTATGGTACAGGTACATCCCACTGGCTCGTTTCTGAATATGATGGGAGACATTGTTTCTATGGCTCCCAGGCGGTGATGATCTATTATTTCCACCACTTCAGCTTGGTCTACATTAAGGACCGCCTGGCTTTTTTCGTTATGATCTACAAGTATAAGTCGTTTGCCGCCTCTTCCAAGAAGGTTACGCCTGGATATGGTACCTATATATCTTTCCTTGTGATCAACAATAGGATAATCTCTGTGTCTGGAATTTTTCATTACGGATTCCACATCAGAGACCTTATCGGAAACGTTAAAGCTCATAACATTCTTTGATGTCATAAGGTATCTTATAGGCAATGCCTGATTTATCAGTCTTGCTATATGATAAGTATCATAGGGACTGCTTATTATGGTGCATCCGTTTTCTCTGGCAAGATGCTGAATGGTACCGGGTACCTCGGTCTCAAGTCCCACAACCATACATGATGCCTTTACATCAATGCAGCAAAGCTGGTTTTCAGGTCTGTTGCCCACGATAACCAGATCATCCTCTCTTATATATTGCCGCATGACATCCGGATCAAAAGCTCCTACTACTACCCGTCCGTTGTCAAATATCTTCTTCTTTCCTTCAACGAGTATGTTACCCTTTAAGGTCTTGGCAATTGATTGGAAAGTAGATCTTGCCAGTGACAATATATCGCTGTCGTGGATGTCCATATAAGATTTGGCAATATCCGTAACAGTTATTACTCCCTTCACCTTTTCATCTTTATCGGTGATGCAAAGAGTTACTATATTTTCTTCCTTCATCCGTTCCCAGGCGTCCTTTACGGTCATTTCCTGATCTACGCCGGGGACTTTATGTATCTCTATCTCCCCAACCTGAGTGGCGGCATCAGGAAGGTATTCCGGCAGATCCATATTGAAATAATCAAGCACGAATTCTGTCTCTTCGTTTATCTGCCCAGCTCTGGCGGCAACGAATGAAAAACTGTTTTCTGTCCTGTTTTTGATGTCTGCATAAGCTATAGCAGAGCATATTGAGTCAGTGTCCGGATTCCTGTGTCCTACTATATATACATTTTTCCCTTTTTCAGCCATATCCTGTCTCCATTGACCTTATCCTTTTAAAGCAGGCCTCGATTAAATAAAAAAACAACTATCTTTACATCAAAAAGGCACAGGGTAGCCCCTGTGCCTTCATTCTGAATTTTACAGCAGTCCGCCTATTGAAACGAACAAAGGCGCAAACACAAGTGAAACTACTGTCATAAGCTTTATAAGTATGTTGATGGAAGGTCCTGATGTATCCTTGAAAGGATCACCTACAGTATCTCCGACAACGGCAGCTTTATGAGCATCGCTTCCCTTGCCGCCGTGATTTCCTTCCTCGATATACTTCTTGGCATTGTCCCAGGCACCGCCTGCATTAGACATAAATATAGCCATAAGTACACCTGTAATAAGTGCTCCTACTATCATTCCGCCCAGCGCTTCAGGTCCGAGAACTATTCCGACTGCAATGGGTACCAGAACAGCCATAAGACCGGGTACCATCATTTCCTTAAGAGCAGCATTGGTTGAAATGCCGACACAAGTTTTATAATCAGGTCTTGATGTTCCCTCTAAGATACCGGGATCAGAATGGAACTGACGCCTTACTTCCTCGATCATCTTATAAGCAGCCTTTGAAACAGAAGACATTGTAAGGGCTGAGAATAAGAATGTGAGCATACCGCCGATGAAGGCACCAACTATAACGTTGGGATTTAGGAAATCTATGGTAGTAAGTGATGCTGCCGTTGAATATGATGCAAATAATGCCAGCGCTGTAAGGGCTGCTGATCCTATTGCAAATCCTTTACCCATAGCTGCTGTTGTATTTCCTACGGAGTCGAGTTTATCCGTTATCTCTCTTACGGAATCTTCCATGCCTGACATTTCAGCTATACCGCCTGCGTTATCAGCTATGGGACCATAAGCGTCTATAGCAACTGTAACACCGGTGGTGGAGAGCATACCCACAGCTGCAAGAGCTATGCCGTAGAGTCCTCCGAAATAATATGCGCCGACAATGCCAATACATATGAGTACGATGGGCACTGCTGTAGACATCATTCCTGTAGCGATACCGCTTATGATGGTCGTTGCAGAACCGGTTTCAGACTGTTCAGCTATGTTTTTAACTGAGCCGTAATCAGATGATGTGTATATTTCCGTTACTATTCCGATTATTGTTCCCACAAGCAGTCCGAAGATTATTGCCCAAGCATAATTTAAATTGTCAAATAAGAAGTATGATAAAACTACTGATCCGATGATAACTATGATATTTGCTACATAGTTTCCCATCTGAAGGGATCTTTGAGGATTTTTTCCGCCTCTCACAAAGAATGTGCCGATAATGGAACCTAAGACACCTATAGCTGCAATAAGCATAGGGAAAAGAACTCCCTTTGATCCTGAAGCTACACCAAGTGTAACTGCAGAGATTATAGCTCCAACGTAGGATTCGAAAAGATCCGCGCCCATTCCGGCCACATCACCTACATTATCGCCCACATTATCTGCGATAACAGCAGGGTTTCTGGGGTCATCCTCGGGAATTCCGGCTTCTACCTTACCTACGAGATCAGCACCAACATCTGCCGCCTTTGTGTAAATACCTCCGCCCACACGGGCAAAAAGAGCGATGGATGATGCTCCAAGAGAATAGCCTGCAATTACTTCCACATTGCCTGTAAAAGTGTAAAGAAGGCTTACGCCGAGAAGGCCGAGACCTACAACTGAAAGACCCATAACGGAACCACCGGCAAAAGCAACTGAAAGAGCTGATGCCATTCCGCCTTCTTTCGCTGAGTTGGCTGTTCTTACATTGGCTTTAGTAGCAACATTCATTCCCAGGTAACCGGCAAGAACGGAGAAAAGGGCTCCTACAAGGAAGCACACAGCTTCTATCCAGCTGATAAATGCTCCGATAAGCACAAAAAGAACTGCTACAAAAACAACCAGGATCTTGTATTCTGAAAAAAGGAATGCCTTAGCCCCTTCTGCAATAGCTGCGGCAATTTCCTTCATTTTTTCGTTACCTTCAGACTTTTTTGAAACTCTGACAGTATTAACGAAAGCAAATACAAGCGCAAGTACTGCCACAACAGGTATCAGGACCGGTGCGGCATTTAATAATCCATCCATGATAACTCCTCCGACTAAGTAAATCCAATAAAGTTACTATACCCTTTAGGGATCTCCCAAATACTTAGTTCTTCAGTGTCTTACTTCGATGTATACACCCATATAAAAATACCACAAATAGCATTTAAATTAAATACTATTTTGCATAATTTTAAAAACAATTATGCAATTTTTGCTTTTGCAACTTCGCAAACCTTTGCAAAACCTTCAGGATCGGAAATAGCCATCTCTGATAACATCTTTCTGTTGATCTCCACTCCCGCAAGCTTGAGGCCATGCATAAGACGGCTGTAAGACAGATCATTCATCCTTGCACCGGCATTTATCCTTGCGATCCAAAGCTGTCTGAACTGACGCTTTCTCTGCTTTCTTCCTGCATAAGAGCTGGCAAGAGCTCTCATAACGGACTGCTTAGCTACTCTATACTGTTTTGAACGGGCTCCTCTGTATCCCTTAGCCAGTTTTAAAACTCTTTTATGTCTTTTCTTTGCGCCAATGGCGCCTTTTATCCTTGCCATTTATTTATCCTCGCTTTCTATTAAAGATACGGAAGTATCTTCTTCATATTCTTAACATTAGTCTCGTCTGTAACGATGGGCTTTCTGAGGTTTCTCTTCCTCTTCGTGCTCTTCTTTGTAAGAATATGGCTCTTATAAGCTTTGTTTCTCACGAGTTTTCCTGTTCCTGTTTTTCTGAAACGCTTTGCCGCAGAACGGCTTGTTTTCATCTTAGGCATTTCATATCCTCCTTAAATAATAATCAATTCTTTTTGGGTGAAAGGAACATTACCATATTCCTGCCTTCCACCTTTGGAGCCTTGTCAACAACAGCTGCCTCGGACAGATCTTCACTCATTTTATCCAAAATGTCTTTACCGACAGACATATGCGCCAGCTCTCTTCCCCTGAATCTCACCGTAACTTTGACCTTATTGCCGTCTCCCAAAAATCTTTTGATATGGTTGATCTTGGTATTAAGGTCATTTGTATCAGTATTGGGGGAAAGCCTGATCTCTTTAACTTCGATCGTCTTTTGTTTTTTCTTGGCTTCTTTTTCCCGTCTGGTCTGTTCGTATTTGAACTTTCCGAAATCCATGATTCTGCATACCGGAGGATTTGCATTAGGCGATATAAGTATAAGATCAGCATCTTCATCTTCTGCAATCTTCATTGCTTCTGCTGGAGTCATTATACCAAGCTGCTCGCCATCCTCTGAAATAACACGTATCTCCGGTTCTCTGATCTGCTCGTTGATAAGTAATTTGCTTATTGCTGACACCTCCTCGTCAAAATAAAAAATCGGCAAGCAAACAGCTCACCGAAATAAAGACTTCCCGTTTTAAAGAATAAAGTCTGAATTATTTTACCCGAGTCATCAATGGATGCTGAGGTGAGAGTGAGCCTCTGCTTTGTTTTATTGGCTTTACAGCCCGCTTATAATAACAAAAACGATCTTTAAAGTCAAGCTCTATCTGATCAAAGCTTCTATACCCGATATCCTTTCTTCATCCGTACCCGTAAATATGATAAAAAGCATCATATTTTCTTCTTTCCTGCAATATTCATGCTGGAGAAGCTCCTGATCATCGACTTTGACTGAAACTTTTATAAATTGATAATCTTTATCTCCGAGTTTCTTAATTTCAGGTTCCGTTACAGAAACATCAACATTACCCATGGATTTATAAGCATCAGGTGCTTTTTCCTTTACCTGATTGATGTATTCCAGCGCGCTTGCGTCAAATCCGCCTACATAAAGATCATCAAATCCCATTATGACATTATCTCCGCTTCCGGGGTCACTGGCCATAAAATCGTAGAAGGTCATTTTCCCGTCTGCGTTCGGATCATCTGAAGATCCTGTTTCTATGTCGGACTCCTTTTCAAGATATGTCAGTTCCTCTTGTGATGCAGTCATCCAGCCTTCGGGTATTGAAAACTCTATATCAAAAAATGTATTCTTATATACATTTTTATCCACAGTACCACGTGCCATATCCGAAGATGCGATTTCTGTCTCAGTCTGAGATTCGGTCTGTGTCTCGGTTATCTCCTCTGTTTCAGTTTCTGTTTCAGTTTCGTTTTCCACAACAGAAATGCTGCTTGTTTCAGTTTCTTCATCCTTATTACGGCAGGCTGCCAGTAATAAAGACAATATACATAATATAAACAGTGTTCTCTTCATGGTCCCTTACAGCTTTTGTATCTTTTCGTAGATGCTCTGCATCATGGTGTCAGTTTCGTGAATGGTGTCTGCACACCATTTAAGCTCCTTTGCGATCTCCTCGTCCACATTACCATCGGTCTTATATCTTATATGATGCTCAAGACTGGCCCAAAAGTCCATGGCCATGGTCCTTATCTGTACTTCAACCTTAATGGGACGTTTTATATCGGAAAAATAAACAGGAACTTCTATTACAAGATGAAGACTTCTGTAGCCATTCTCCTTAGGGGACTTGATATAATCCTTCATGAGAAGAAGCTTGACATCATCCTGCTTTGTAAACATCTGCGCCAGGGCATAGATATCCGAGCCGTATGCACATACGACTCTTACTCCTGCTATATCGTGCAGATTATCTATCATGGAATCCATATTTAGATCATACTGCCTTCTCTTCATCTTCTCGATGATGCTGGAAGGTTTTTTTATCCTTTGATTTATATATCGGATAGGATTCCTTTTGCTCTTAATCTTAAACTCGTCGTTAAGGACTTCAAATTTTGTAACTACTTCTCTGATGGCACATCTGTACATCATCATTATTTCGTTAAAGTCCTTTAACTCCTCCACAGTGGATTCATATTCGCTCTGTTGTTCACTGTAAAGAACGACTCTTTCAAAATCCATTACTCCCATTTTTCTATCCCCAAATCCAGTTGATATTATTTTAAAATAAGCTATAATAATTCCGTTCGGAGACGTATCGAAGTGGTCATAACGAGCCGCACTCGAAATGCGGTCGTCCTTTACGGGACGCGTGGGTTCGAATCCCACCGTCTCCGTTTTTTTATACTCCCATAAGCTCCAGCTTTCTTACTACGGCAGATGCAAGCTTTGCATGATTCTCTTCCGAAAAATGTATTCCGTCCTGAGATGATGTTTTAATAAAACTTTCCCCGCTTAAGAAATCTGATCCTGTTATCTTAGCTGCACTCAGAAGAGCCTTTGTCATCCTTTTTGACTTTAATACGGAATTCCTGTCAAAAAGATCCTGGAACGGATTTCTGCCGAGCACAGCGTTGCTTACTAACGGCGGACTTATGATAAGGAATCTTGATGATAAAGAAACATTGCTTTTATATTCCCAGATAAGGGTCTTTATATTGCTGGCTGTTTCTTCTGGTATAACACTTATGATCTTCTGAACATCGTTTATTCCAAGCATAAAAATAATAAGATCATATGTATCTTTTGTGCCTGTATACTTTGATCTGAAAGCAGCCAGACCATTTGTGTCGGGGTTTCCGGCCATGGTATACCCGCTGGTACGATGGCAAGCCCCGTCTACGGTTATATCAAGATCCGGTCTTTCTTCCTTGAGAATGCTGGGCCATGGTTTTTCCATAACAGCCCAGTTATTGAGAGGATCCAATCCCACAGTATTAGAATCTCCGAATATAAGTACTCTCTTCATTAATTCCTCCGTCAGCTTTCTTCATATGATGCGATTATAGTTTTTATTTCTTCCAGGTTCTCGGGGAAATAGATCTTTGACATTTCTTCCCTTTGCAAAAAGCCTGCTTCGATCATTTTATTGAAATGCTCTTTTATATTGGAATAATAACCTTTAAGGTCGTAAAAAAGGCAGGGTTTATCAAAAAGCCCCAGTCTGTTCCTGGAAACAGCCTCCGTGATCTCTTCCAGGGTTCCTGTGGCACCGGGAAAAGCAATAAAAATGCTTCCAAGATCCAGCATGGCTTCTTTTCTCACAGACATGGTCTCAACTACTATCAGCTGATTTATATCCGGATGCTGTTCGACTTTTTCCACAAGAAATCTCGGTTCCACTCCTATTACTTCCGCGCCGGAGGAAACTGCAGCCGAGGCAAGTATCCCCATAAGTCCGATATTACTTCCCCCATAAATCAGTCTGTGTCCTGATTCTCCTATAAATGTCCCCAATTCCCTGGCTTTTTCTTCAAAGAAGGGATCGTTTCCTTTAACAGAGCCTAAATAAACAGTTATATTCATGTAATACCCCGTAAGCTGTCTTATGTGACTATTTTACTTCAATTGCTCCAAAATTGCATGATCTGATGCATTCCCCGCATTTACTGCATTGCTGGTTAATGATATAAACAGGTTTCCCGGTTGGACTCTCCTGTTCCGCGGCAAGGCCGAAAGCTTCAGGAAGTCTTGTATTCTGCATAAACTCAAACTTTTCCTTTTTTTCTTTTAAGCTCTCTTTAAGCCTTTTGGTTTCCTCAGGATCTTTAGGTTTATAGTTTTCATTATAACCGGTATAAGAAGGGACCATCCTCGGCCTGTGCATATCAAGATAAACTCTTATGGCATTAGTGGGGCATACCTTCACGCAATTATTGCAGCCGGTACACAGCTTTTCATCGACCACATAATCCCCATAACGGTATTCGGAGCCGATGATCATCATCGTCTTTTTGATGGGCGGTATCATACCTATGGAAAAAAGCTGACATGTCCCGGTTTCCACAGCATATCCTTTATCCGTCTCCTTTGTGATCTCGGTAAAGAAATTCAAAGCGAAAACCTTCTGCCTTCCCTCTCCCCTTATTCCTGAGATCACGAGAGGAATACCTGCAACTTTATCCTTTTCGTCTTCCTTTACTTTGACAAAAACCCCTTCTGCAGATGCCGTAAGTATACCTGTAGTATCAAAGGAACAGTCCTCCGGTACAACATGCACCTCTGCTTCGTATGGAACAGAAAGCTCCAGACGTTCAAATAGCTCAGTAATATGCATCAAATCACCTCAAAAAAATCTTCTCCGGAATATATCCGGAGAAGACTCCTAATATCCTATGATATTTTATCATGCTTTCCAAAGAGAGTGAAGATTGCAATATGCATAAACCGCTTCGATCTCTTCTCCGGGAAGAAGAGCGAACTCTACTTTGGGAGGATTTCCGGGCTCCATTGCCTTCCGCTGGTTTCCGTAATTTGTCTGGATCGATACCCACTGGATGTAATGCTCGGGAAGCATGGGATGCTCCACCTCTCCTACAACAACTGTACATATGCCTTCAGATACTGAAAAAACAGGAACATGTTTTTCAACTGCAGCATCTGTTGTTCCGGGTATTATCTCCTTCATAGGTTCTCCGCAGCAGATGATAGGCACTCCGCTTTCATATACTGCAGCTACGATATTTCCACAATGTTCACACCTGTAAAATTTTTGTTCCATATCTATTCTCTCCTTTGCTGTAAGCTTTATACTTCCTTCAAATATATGTTAGCATTTATACAGCTGCCAGTAAAGGATATTATTCTGAATCAGCGGACCTCTGTTCCGTTTCTTTCCTCTTCTTGATGCTGTTTTTAGCCCCTTTGGCGACGATGCCAGAAAGGAACAGCAGAGCCAGAAGGTTTGGCAGCACCATTAGACCGTCAAACAGATCCTGAAGGTTCCAAACGAGATCAACTTTAAGATAAGCTCCCAGCACCATGAATCCCATAATAAATACGGCAAACGGTATAACCGCCTTCTTACCCAGAAGATATTTTACGTTTTGTTCCGCGAAGAAGTACCAGCTTATAACCGTGGAAAATGCAAAGAATAATAGACATATGGCCACAAAGGGACTTCCAAAGCCTTTAAGCGCAGTAGTAAATGCAGCCTGGGCAACCGGCGTCCCAGTTGTACCGCTTTCTATCATGCCGTCCAGTACACCTGATGAAAGTATTACAAGGGCTGTCATGGTAAGTACTATAAATGTGTCGACGAATACGCCTACCATAGCTACTTCACCCTGATCCTCAGGTTTTTTTACATCTGCAAGGGCATGAGCATGCGGCGTAGAGCCCATACCGGCCTCGTTGGAGAAAAGGCCTCTTGCAACACCATATCTCATGGCCTGTCTTATGGTTATTCCTATAACTGCTCCGCCGACTGCTCTCGGGTTGAAAGCTCCTACAAATATGGAGCCTATAGCCCAGGGTACATTCTTGATATTTATTATAAGGACTATAAGTCCTCCTATCAGATATATAGCCGCCATAACAGGCACAATCTTTTCTGTAAATGAGGCGATCCTTTTAAGACCTCCTATAAATATGAATCCTGCAATAACAGCGAGAAATATACCTGTTGCAAGTTTAGGTATGTTAAAGGCATCATCAAAAGCATCCGAGATGGAATTAGTCTGAACCATACATCCCATAAAGCCGCACGCAAATATGATAAGTACTGCAAAGATGCCTGCTAAGATTTTTCCGAAATTGTTTTTAAATGCTTCTTTTATATAAAAAACAGGTCCGCCTATTACTTCCCCGTCTTCGTTTCTGGTCTTTGTCTTTTGGGCCATAAAAGCCTCACCATAAATGGTGGCCATACCGAAGAATGCAGCAAGCCACATCCAGAATATAGCGCCCGGTCCACCGCTTACAAGTGCAGTTGAACATCCTGCGATATTTCCCGTACCGACCTGAGCTGCTATGGCGGTTGCTAAAGCCTGGAAGGATGACATACCGTTTTCCCCGGCAGAATCACCTCTGAGAGTGAAATTACCGAACACTTTCTTCCAGGCAGATTTAAACCTTCTGACCTGTACAAATCTTGTCCTTACTGTGTAAAAAATACCGGTTCCGACGAGAACGAACAAAAGAATGTTATTCCATAAAAAGCTGTCTATGTTCTTCACAAAACTGTTTAAAGCATCCATCTTTCTCCTCCTTTTTTGGATACTTCCCCGGAAAAAAATAAACCGCATTCGGAGAATACGGCAAGCACATAGTAATGCCCCTAAGATAACTTAAGGGTATTATCCTCTGTCCTTTTGCCTGAGAGATTCCGCATAATCTTAAATAATGCGTTGCACCTTCGGCCCTCTTACGAGCTTCTCCAGAGTTACTCCATTCCTAGTCCATGCTGATCTATCAGCGCCTGAGAGTTTTACTCCTTCGGCGGGCAAAATAGCCTCTCTTCTAGGAATTTCATCGTATTATTTTGTTATAAGCAGTTTATATCACAGGTACTTTATCAAGTCAACTGACTAAAGTATTGTATGTAAAATAATGCAGGAATCGATTAGAAATCCTGCATTAAATAAAAATAAAGAATCCCCTTTGTCTGTAGACAAAAGGGATCTTTCCTGGAGCATAGGGGACTTGAACCCCTGACCTCCACAATGCCATTGTGGCGTGCTCCCAGCTGCACCAATGCCCCGCAATTTCAGTTTACATAAGAGCGATCATTTGTCAACGGAAAAATGTCCGTACGGAATTATCCGTTTTACTTCCTGAATCTTCTGGCAAGATCTTCTCTGTTCTTTCTTCTCTGAGCCGCATTGGGGCCGAAAAACGATATAAGCCCTGCAAACACGGAGATCACAGTGTCTTCCAGCCATCTGGGTTCAAAGTCTCCTCCGACTATCAAAGACTTTAAGAATCTTATGGCCAGGATAATAAGAAATGTTCCTACCACTGAAAGGATAGCTCGTACGACAGGATGCAATTTACTCATTATATAATCCTCCAAAATACCGCATTATTAAAATACCGTACAACTGACATTGATACTTGATAGTTTTATCCTCTTGCAGGACGCTTAAATGCACAATATGCACTACTTACAGTGTGCTTCTATGGCGTTGGTTTTTTGCGCTGCGCTTAGGGATCAGCATGATAGCAAGCAGGCCGGCGGATTTCCGACAACCTTGCCTGTATTGTAGCACATATAGGACATATTGTTAACATTGGAAGTGTCCCAGCCCGTAAGATCCAGTGTCTCTATCCAAAGCGAATGCATATCGTAAAACAGATAGTCCATGCGGGTAACCTTACCGGTGTCCCAGGTCTCGATACCTTCGAGCCGTTTTACCTTCGGATAGTTACGTAAGAGGTTCATCATGCTGACGCACTCAGATGTGTCGATCTTCCCAAGTCCTTTGATGGAAGTGAGATTCGTGCACTGTCCGAACCATGCGACAAGAATCTTTGGTTTGGTCTGATCTCTGATCTCAACCGACTTTATGCCGCAGTCTCCTGATCCTCCGCATGTGCCAGAAGACCTTCGGGCCCGCTAACAGCACCAATCACGAAAAGGATCAATAACACCAGAACAGTCGCCATCTACATAATTAACGGGCGAATCCCATGTGTGATCTTTGACCTCTTATCCAGCATGCTCATTCCTCTTTAAATCTTAACTTTTTCCAGGGCCTCTTTCGTCTGACTCGTGTTGAGGTTGTTGACACAAAGCCCGTACTTCTCCACCACCTACCGTCTGATCTCAGTATGACCGACAGACGCGCCGAAGGACCTCTTAACTCGTCCCTAAAGAAGACATAGCAGCCTGTAAAGTCGCCATGTCAACCGAAGCAAATTTCTTTTTCTTATTTACAATTTCTTGTTTAATTCGGATCTTTTTTTGATTTGGATTTGTTTCAAATTCTTTCATATAAAAGCCTTCGTATTATCTGTTGACGAATGGGCAAAAGCACGAAAAAGCCGCGTAAATACGCGGTTTTCTAGTGTAGCTGAGGGGGTCTGGAACAGCGTTATCTTATAGAATTAATGCTGTTTTATACTTTCTTTTGCGGATGAACTCATCCATTTATAAGCGAATTCCCCTTTATTGCAGTTATATTTTTCCAGGTCGGTCCCGAAAATCGGTCCCATCGCTATCGTAACCGAAACAACGCATCTCTTCTTCGATCACATCCCTGGATATATTCCTTTTTCTGCATTTAACTTCATCTTTATATGGTTTTTTCATACAGTGCTTCTACATCTTTTATGCTGACTGCACGCGGATTAACTGTAATATTGCCGGATTTCATGGCATCTTCTGACATTTGAGGAATCAACTCTCTGAATCTGTCCACACCGCCGTTTGCCTGAACCTGAGCAACCTTTCCAAAATCTGACGGAATTCCAAGATCCTTGTTCAGTTGGGCAAGTGCATCGCATGTCATCTGAGGAGTAAAGTCATCTCCTGCTTTCTTACCGGTAACATACTTATATATTCTTGCAAAGCGATTATCTGCACATAATGCATTGAACTCAAATATCTTAGGCATAAGGACAGCGTTGGCTACACCATGAGGAACATTGAAAAATGCCGATACAGGATGTGACATTGCGTGAATAGCCCCGAGTCTGTTATTGGCAAATGCAATGCCGGCCATGGTTGATCCAAGCATCATAGCACACGCAGCATCTACATTTTTCCTGTTTCCTACAAATGCCCTGATGTTGGCCCCTATCAGTTCCATAGCCTTCTCAGCCATGGCCATGGAAAACGGATTAGCATCAGTATTGATATACGACTCCATCGCATGAATAAGTGCATCAACTCCGCACGCAGCCGCAACAGAAGCCGGCGCTGTCATGATAAGTTCCGGATCAAGCAAAGCATAGTCAGGGGAGATTTCAGGTCCAAGAACCGATAGTTTATAGTTGCGTTTTGTATCTGTAATGACGGCCGCAACTGTAACTTC
>CADBUJ010000036.1 GCA_902797845.1 uncultured Eubacteriales bacterium
GCAAAAAAGGAAGCAAAAATATCAACTTCTCCGAGGAGTTTTTCCTTTATAAACAATGCAGTAGGACATGCCCTGGGGGGAAGGGAGATAGTTGAAAAAATAGATATAAGTTACAGCACAGGTCCGATGGAACAGCTACCCTTGATAATGGAAACCATAAATGCTCCGGGTAATGATGATATTAAAATAAGTTATCCCAAAACCTCAGGCAAAGCCGGCAGTGATATAAAGAATAATACTTCAAAGGAGTCTGTTTATCCTAAAAGATATGACGATATCCTCCGGGAAAGAGAAGCGAAAAAGGATAACAGAGTTGTTCCGGATATAGAAGAACTGGCAAAGATCATCAGAGGTAATGATGCCGATACTCCTTTGCTTTCCGAGGAAAACACAGGAGAGATAAGATTTATAGGTCAGATCTTCGGTACATACTGGATCCTTGAATATGAAGACAGAATGTATCTCATAGATCAGCATGCCGCTCACGAAAAGGTGCTTTACGAAAGGTTTGCATCAAATTTCAGGAACAATAATGTTCCTTCCCAGGAGCTTTTGGCGCCTGTTATCTTAAGTCTCAGAGATAACGAAAAGGAATGCTTGAAAGATAATCTCGATGCTTTCAGAGAAACCGGCTTCGACATAGACGAATTCGGTGGCAGCGAATATGCCTTAAGAGCGGTGCCGATGGATCTTTACAGGTTTTCTGCAAAGGAAATGTTTTATGATCTTCTGGATTCTATGTCTGATCTTAATAATAAAGATCTGACAGACAGTATTAAGGACCGTATAGCGACCATGGCATGCAAAGCAGCTATTAAAGGTAATTATGATCTTTCTGAGAGTGAGGCAAAGGCATTGATAGAAGAGCTTATGGGCCTTGAAAACCCTTATAACTGTCCTCACGGACGCCCAACCATGAAAATATTTACGAAAAAAGATATAGAAAAATTCTTTAAAAGGATCTTATGAAAAGAAACGATCTTATAATCATCGCCGGACCTACAGCGTCCGGTAAGACCGGAATCTCAATAGAGCTTGCCAAAAAGACGGGTGCAGAGATAATATCCGGAGATTCAATGCAGGTCTACAGGGGAATGGACATAGGAACTGCCAAGATCTCACCTGATGAAACAGAAGGTATCCCTCATTATATGATAGATATCCTTGATCCTGATGAGGACTTTAATGTTTCCGTCTTTAAGGAAAAAGCTTCCCAATACATCCGAGATATACAGGATAGAAATAAAATACCCATGATAGTAGGAGGCACCGGATTCTATATAGATGCTCTGATAAATGATACTGATTTTACCGAACATGCTGACGATCCGGAATATGTAACTTATCTTAATGATCTTGCCGATGAAAAAGGCAACAACTGCCTGCATGAGTTACTTAAGGATATAGATCCAATAAGCTATGAAAAGATACATCCCAATAACAGAAAACGTGTAATACGGGCATTATCTTATTACCATCTTACAAACAGTCCTATTTCGGAACATAATCAAACTGAAAAAGAAAAAACCTCTCCATACAGATATTGCTACTTTGTTCTCACAAAAAACAGAGAGGATCTTTATAAGGACATAGACAGAAGAGTGGATCTTATGGTAAATAACGGCCTCTTACAGGAAGTGGAACAGCTCTTAAATAAAGGCATAAAAGAAAATGCCACTTCCATGCAGGCAATCGGCTACAAGGAAATGATCCAGTATCTTAAAGGCAAAATATCCTTTGATGAAGCTGTCTACATCATCAAAAGAGAAACAAGGCATTATGCAAAACGGCAATTGACATGGTTCAGAGGCCGCAGGGACTCGGTCTTTATAAATAAAGATGAATTTGCGTCCAAAGAAGAAATCCTGGAGCATATGATAACAGAACTAAAGAAAAGAGAAATAATATGAATCTATACAAAGCAGGCGGCATAAGCGATGAAGTTTATTATTATTGCGAGGATCGTCTTGAAAGACTTAAGAGCAGATTTGAGGAAATAGACAGGATATCTGAAGTTAATCAGCTTAAAGTACTTCTTGCCATGCAGAAGAACAATCTTAGCGAAAGACATTTTCAGTCTTCCACAGGCTACGGCTATAATGATGACGGCAGAGATATCATAGAGAAAATATATGCGGACATCTTCCATACGGAAGACGCTCTCGTAAGGCCTCATATAACATGCGGCACACATGCTCTTACCCTGGCACTTTTCGGAAACCTCAGACCCGGAGATGAACTCCTTTCGCCTGTAGGAAAACCCTATGACACAATGGAAGAGATAATAGGCATAAGAGAGCAGGAAGGATCCTTTGCCGAATACGGCATCACATATAAACAGGTTGAGCTTAAGTCAGATGGTTCCTTTGATCTTGATGCCATAAAAAAAGCTATTAATAAAAAAACAAAGGTAGTGATGATACAAAGATCAAAGGGATATGATTCAAGACCGTCCTTTTCCGTGGCTCAGATCGGAGAACTGATCAGTTTTGTAAAATCCGTAAAGCCCGATATTATATGTATGGTTGATAATTGCTACGGAGAATTTACGGAAGAGATCGAGCCTTCTGATGTGGGTGCTGATATGTGCGTAGGCTCCCTCATCAAGAATCCCGGAGGCGGACTTGCGCCCATAGGCGGATACATAGCAGGAAAGACTTCATGTGTAAGAAATGCTGTATACCGGCTTACGGCACCGGGTCTGGGCAAGGAGCTTGGAGCAAGCCTCGGTGTAAACAGGTCATTTCTGCAGGGCCTGTTTCTTGCACCCACCGTCACTGCCAGTGCATTGAAGGCTGCATTGTTTGCTGCATCCGTATATTCGGATCTGGGATTTAAGACAATCCCCGGTCCCGATGAATCCCGTCATGACATAATACAGGCTGTTGTACTGGAGAAGGCCGAACGGCTTATAAGCTTCTGCAGGGGGATACAAAAAGGTGCTCCTGTAGATTCTTATGTTACACCTGAGCCCTGGGATATGCCCGGTTATGAAGATAAAGTCATAATGGCTGCCGGATCCTTTATTTCCGGAGCAAGTATAGAGCTTAGTGCCGACGGTCCTCTCAGACCTCCTTATACTGCATTCTTCCAGGGAGGTATAACATGGCCATCAGCTAAGTTCGGAATAATGATGTCCCTGCAGGACATGTACGAAAACGGTCTTGTTACCATAAATTAAACTGTGTTATAATTATTTAACAATTTTAATATGTTTATGACAATTAATCATCCATCGGACATCCCTTTTATCATTTATAGAAAGGATGTCTATGAAAAGACCGACTTTAAAGGAACTGCCTCCTTCAGAGAGGCCTTACGAAAGATGTGAAAGGCTCGGACCTCATGTTCTGTCAGATGCGGAGCTTATTTCGATAATCATCAAAAGCGGTTATAAAAACAGCACCGGTGTGGATGTTGCAAGAGAAATGCTTTCCGCTAAAAGCCTGTCCGGTCTAGGAACTATGACCATAAAGGAGCTTACGGCTTTTAAAGGAATAGGACGCATAAAAGCCATCCAGCTGCAATGTGCATTTGAACTCAGCCGTCGTTTAGTTAGCGATATATTCGTTGAAAGGCCTTCGCTTAACTGCCCCGAGGCTATTTTTAATGCCTTTGGGACTAAGCTTATGCAATACACGGTCGAACATGTGATGCTTATAATGCTCGACTCAAAATTAAGGCTCGTTAAAGACATGCTGATAACAAAAGGGACAGTTAATTCTGCCATTGTAAGCCCAAGGGATATATTTATAGCGGCCCTTAAAAATGACGCTGTATATCTTGTAGTAATGCATAATCATCCCAGTGGGGATCCCAGTCCCAGTAAAGAGGATGATTCACTGACGGAAAGACTTTTCAGACTCGGAAAGATGTTGGATCTTGATCTTATGGATCATATCATCATAGGGAAGGGATGCTATTACAGCTACCTTGAATCCGGAAGGATCATCAATAAATAAGGAACAAAAATGTCTTCTAATAAATACGGCCTGGATCTTGGCTCCGATACGATAAAAGTATATATAAGGAGCACAGGAGCAGTAATAAAAGAGAAAAACCTAATAGCTAAAAAAAGAAAAGACATTGTCGCACTTGGTGATGATGCCGATTTTTTAATGGGAAAAGTATCGGATAACATATCCATAAGCTGTCCATTAAGAAAAGGCGTTATTGCAGATCTAAGCTCAGTCGGCACCATTATGACTCATGCACTTAAAAAAGCCGGATGCAGTAAAAAACTCCTTTCTCCCAATGTTTTTTATCTTGCAGTTCCCTCTGCCATAACAGAAGTGGAGAAAAGGGCTTTTCATTCTATAATCTCGGAATCGGGATTCAATTCAAAGAACAGCAAAATAGTGGAGAGGCCCATAGCTGAAGCTATAGGTCTCGGCATCGATTTCAAGGAATCAAAAGGCACTTTAATAGCAGACCTGGGAGCGGAGACTACGGAAGTCTCTGTTATCTCCATGGGCGGAATAATGATAAGCCGTCTTATTCCATACGGAAGCAACGATATAAACAGAACTATTATGGAAGTTCTGCGCACAAAGGATCATCTGAGGATCGGATTTAGATCGGCAGAAGAGATCAAACTTTCATTTTTAAATCAACATAAAGAAGATGAGGACATAATAACCTATGGCATAGATCTTCTTAAGGGCATTCCAAGAAAGGCATATATAGACCATAATCTTGTTGACAGACAGATCCAATTTGTCATCAAAAGGATCAATGATGAGATAAATAAGATAATCGACGGTATACCTGCCGAGATGTACTCAGTTATAAGAACAAACGGGATCCATTTGACAGGTGGACTTTCCGCTTCGCCTTATATCGCATCACTGATCGAAAAAGGAACAGGAATAAAAGCTCTTACAAAGGAATCACCTGAGCTTGTATCCATAAACGGTCTTTCTAAGATAATAGAAGATAAGTCATTGTCATCTATGGCATTTACCATCAGCGAAAGCGAGTTTGAATAATATGGAAAACAGAAAGAAAAAAAGAATAAGTGCCAAGCTCGTATTCGTTATACTCATGATGTTGTCAACGATTCTCATTCTGCTGAGCGTGATTGCAGGCGATCGTATAAGGATCATCAACGATACCATAGGTTCTGTTCTTACACCGGCACAAAAGGGTCTTAATTCCGTAGGACGGGCTGTTGCCGGATTCTTTTCCGACAATAAGGATAAAGAACAGCTTATGGAAGAAAACCGGCAGCTGGAATCACAGATCGAATCTTTAAATGCGGTCATCGCAGAGAATGACAGAGCCATGTCAGAGATAGATTCCATGAGGCAGCTCCTTGAAATGAAGGATAATTTCAAGGAATACAACACAGTGGGAGCTTCCATAATAAGCAAAGATTCCGGAAACTGGTATGACGATTTTATTATAGATAAAGGAACAAAAGACGGCATAGAAAAGGGCATGAACGTCCTTTCAAATAACGGGCTGTGCGGTGTAATAGAAGAGGCCTATTATAATCATTCCGTTGTAAGATCACTTATTGACGACAGGAGCAGTGTAAGTGCCATGTCTGTAAATTCCGGAGACCTTTGCTTTGTTAACGGCTCCCTGGAAATGAGAGAAGACGGCACGCTCCTTGTGGAGATGCTTACTGAGGCACCTAAAATAAGCGAAGGTGATGAGATCGTAACCTCATATATAAGCGATATATATCTTCCCGGAATAAAAATAGGATATATAACTGAGATACCCGAGCAGAACGGAAATATTAAAACTGCAATACTTACTCCGGTGGCTGATTTTGAGCATCTGACCATGGTGCTTATAATTACTGATCAAAAATCGGATATTCTTCAAAAAGAATCAGGGGATTGATACTGCATGAAAAAAGTTTTGCTGTACCTTATTTTTGTAATAACAGCTTTTTTTCTACAGTCCACCATTTTTACTATCATAGATCTGGGTGGTCTTGTTCCTGACTGCCTTCTTGTGGTAACAGTATCCATAGCTCTTATATTCGGAAGCACTGACGGCTGTATAGTCGGTTTTTTTGCCGGTCTGCTCTTGGATATTTCTTTTGGATCCATACTTGGTCTCTTTGCCATGATATTTGTACTTCTCGGCTATTTCTTCGGGAAGTTCAACAGGATGTATTACAAGCAGGACATAACCCTTCCCCTCATAATAATAGCTCTGGCAGATACCATTCTTAACATAACTACATATGTTTTCCTGTTCCTGACAAGAAACAGGCTTAATTTTTCATATTATCTTTTCAAACTGATCATCCCGGGAGTTTTCTATACTGTGATCATAGGGATTTTTATATACAAATTGATCCAGATATCAACAGCATCTCTCCAAAAGGGAGGTGACAAGCTTTATGATTAAAGACATATTATCTTCAATGTTCAATTTCATAAAAAGAAGAAATGTTATTCTATCCATCTTATTCGTACTTCTTTTTTCATTCGTCATCATCAAGCTTTATGATGTACAGATAGTTCACGGCAAGGATTATCAGGATACTTTCACATATCGTATTGAAAAAGTACAGGAGATACCTGCAAAAAGAGGAAGCATTTACGACTGCAACGGTCAGCTTCTGGCTTACGACAGGCTTTCCAACAATGTTATCATCTCTGATATACAGGCTTTATCCACCAACGAAGAAAGAAACGAGATGGTCTATTCCCTGATGAACACTCTTACGGCACATGGCTTCGGATGGAATTACACCATACCTTTAGGCATCGATAATAAGGGTGAGCTTTATTTCACAAGGAATGCCGCTACTGTTATCAACTTTAAAAAAGATATCTTTTCTTTAAATTACTCTGATGATCTGACAGAACGTCAGGCTGCAATGGATGCTCAGGAAGTTTTCTCATATATTATCTCCGGTGATCTTTTTGACATATCTGATAAATATACAATGGAAGAGCAGCTTAATATCGCATCCATCAGGTACGACATGTTTATGAAACGCTATATGCAGTATATGAGCGTTACCGTTTCAGAGGATGTGGATGACAGCACGGTAGCGGCAATAAAGGAAAACTCAGCAGACCTTCCCGGAGTATCAATAGAACAGAACTATATCAGAGAATATCCTGACAGCGAATACTTTTCACACTTGACCGGTTATGTGGGGCTTATTACACAGGCAGAGCTGGATTCTTTCAATAATGAAGGCATAACAGGATATACCTCAGGCGATAAGATCGGAAAGATGGGCCTTGAGCAGATATACGAGCAGGATCTTGCAGGTAAAAAAGGCACCAGAAGGCTCTTCGTCAATAATCTGGGCGCTGTTATGGAAAGTTATGTGGAAGAGGAAGCCGAAGCAGGAAATGATATTTATCTCAATATAGACAAGGAACTTACTAAAAAAATATATGATCTTCTTGAAGCGAAGATCGCCGGTATAATACTCTACAATTTAAGAGAGGGCGTTGATCCCGAATATAATCAGAATCATTATTATGATGTAAGAGACGTGGTATTTGCTCTTATAGAGAATCATGTGGTTGATATAAATGATTTTTCAGATCCCGAGGCCACGGACCTTGAAAAAGCATTTCTTGCTGCAAAGGATAAAGAAGCGGAAAAAGTAGTATCACGTATATACGATGAGCTCATAAAGCCCGAAAGATCTCCCGATAAGGATCTTGGAGAAGAGTATGAGGAATACATGAATATCATATATACTTTCCTTGTCTCCAACGGTGTTTTGGATTCATCAGATTACGGAATAGATGACAATACTTATAATTCATGGTTAAACGGCGAGATAAGCCTGGGAGATTTTCTTTTCTATGCCATAAGCAAAGGCTGGATAGGATCAGACAAGATAGTTAAGGATCAGCCATATCCTGAAACATCAGATGCCTATAACGGCTTAATAGAATATATCAGAGACAATATAAAGGACGACTATGACTTCTCTGTCCTTACATATAAATACCTCCTTAAAAATCAGGTATTAAGCTACACGGACGTTTGTAAGCTCCTTTATGATCAGGGCGTATTCGAAAAGGACAATGATTACAACGACCTTGCTAACGGTGACAAGAATTACAATTCCTTTATGTACCAAAAGATAAATAAGCTTGAGATAACACCCGATATGCTGGCTCTCGACACATGCTCTGCATCATGTACTGTAACGGATGTAAAAACAGGTAAGGTAACGGCCCTTGTTTCTTATCCTTCATATAATGCCGCAAAGCTACAGGATGCTGATTATTTTTATTACTTATCAGTTAATAAATCATCACCTATGGTAAACAGAGCTACACAGCAGACTCTTGCTCCAGGATCCACATATAAAATGGTAACTTCTGCCGCAGGTCTCGACGGTGGATTTATAACAAAGGATTCCCAGATAACAGACCGAGTTATCTTTGATAAGGTATCTCCTCCGGCATCATGCTGGTCTGAAGTAAGCCACGGATCCATAAACGTAATAAGAGCTATCGCTGTATCATGCAATTATTTCTTTTATCAGCTTGGCTTCAATATGAGTCTTGACTCAAACGGAAACTTCAGCAACGAAAGAGGTCTCGGTATATTAAGGGAATATGCTTCAAAATTCGGCCTAGACGAAACATCAGGCGTGGAATTATATGAAGCCACTCCCCATATATCTGATGAAAGTTCCGTAAGATCAGCCATAGGACAGGGTACAAACAGTTTTACCTGCACACAGATCAACAGATATACAACAGCCATTGCCTCCAAAGGCAACGTTTATTCCATGTCTATTGTAGATAAGATAACAGACCCGAATGGAGAGATAATAGAAGATATAGAACCTGAAATAATAAAGAAGGTTGAAATGGAAGATGACACCTGGAATACCATAATCGAAGGCATGAGACAGGTGTGCTCAACAACAAGCGGATATAAGAATGTTTTTAAGAGCCTGAAAACAGACATTTGCGGAAAGACCGGAACAGCAGAAGAGAACGAGAATAAACCCGAGCATGCTCTGATGACGGGATTTGACAGCGCTGCAGACCCGAAGTTCGCAGCAACTGTGGTTTTCCCCAACGGTTACGGTTCCAATAATGTTATAGATGCCTTCCGTGATGTTATCGCAATGTGCGTTAATCTCCCTCTTTATAATTCTGTGGAATTAAATCAGGGTATCGCGATACTTCCTTTTGATGCCAATGACAGAGACGAATACAGAAGTTTCGAATAAGGTGATCTAATGTTCCTGATAAGATCTTTTACCAACAATCTAAAACAATATGATTTTAAGAAATATAATATAAGACCTTTCTTTGCAGCTCTGATCCTCAGCATTATAGGAATCGTTACCATAACGGAAACAAGCTCGTCTCTTGCAAGGAAGCAGGTCCTTGGACTTGTGGCATGTGTTTTTGCCTTTTTATTCTTTACCTTGCTTGATTACCATGTGCTCACTAAGATCAACTGGCTTCTTTACGGAGGCGTCATCGTTATCCTTACGGCAGTCCTGCTTTTCGGTAATGCCTATAATAACGCCAGAAGATGGTTTACACTCGGTAATTTCGGAACCATACAGCCTTCGGAAATAGGAAAGATCTTTTTTATAGTCTTTCTTGCTGCCTTCATATACGAGAGAAGAGAAACTATTAATAAATTAAAGAATATAGGCATATATATTCTTCTGACCGTTATACCAATAGTCCTTATCCTGAGAGAACCGGATCTTTCCACATCCATGGTCTATCTTTTTATCGGATTTGTGATGCTTTTTTCAGGAGGACTCAGCTGGAAAAATGTAGGTATAATGCTCGGCATAACAGTACCGCTGGCAATATTTCTCATATGGTATATACAACAGCCGAATCAGATACTTTTTGCGCCTCATCAGGTTGAAAGGATTCTTACATTTTTTAATCCTGAAGAATATATGAATTCCACATATGCCCAGCAGTACAACGCACTTCTTGCGATCGGCTCCGGTATGCTGTCCGGAAAGGCCTCAACGGGAACCTCTGAGCTTATCAAGGGATCCAGTTACCTGTCCGAGTCTGAGAACGACTTTATCTTTGCGATCGTCGGTGAAAAATTCGGTTTTATAGGTTGCTGTATTGTGATAGGATTAATACTGTGGATTGTATTTGAATGTATCATAATTGCAAGGGATGCACAGGACCTTTCAGGCAGACTTATAGCAACAGGTGTCGGTTCTATGCTGGCTTTCCAGAGCTTTATCAATATGGGCGTGGCAACTTCATTGCTCCCCAACACAGGGCTGCCTCTGCCTTTTGTAAGCTACGGACTTACATCCCTTCTTACATATTATATTTCCATTGGCATAGTGGTAAATGTAGGACTTCAGAGAAAGAGGCGATAGTAATGAACATTGCTTTAATAGCAGATGACAACAAAAAAAATCTGATGCAGAATTTCTGTATAGCATATAGAGGATCACTTACAAAGCATGATCTTTATGCCACTGCCAGTACCGGTACCGTTATCGAAGAAGTCTCCAATCTGAAGATCAATAAATTTCTTGCCGGCTTTTTAGGCGGAGATGAGCAGATCGCTACACAGATCGAGCAGAATAATATCGATATGGTTTTTTATCTGAGGGATGCAAGTTCTCATAAGGCACCCGACGAATATGTTCACGAGATAATCAGATTGTGTGATCTTCATAATATTCCTATTGCCACAAATCTTGCTACTGCAGAGCTTCTTATTAAAGGACTTGACCGCGGAGATTTGGAATGGAGAAATTATGTTTAAAAAATACAGCAAAATCCGAATTTCTGTTTTATTACTCATAATTCTCATCTCCGTAAACCTGACTTCATGTATAGACGTAAAACAGACACTTGATGTTCTGAACGAATATCAGGGGAAAGAGCCTTTATATCAGGGCATAATCCTTGAAAATCTTCCGAAAGGAAAGGGCTTCGCTGAAGGTAAAGCCTCTATATCTCTAATAGAAGACGAACGATCTAAAGCTGATGATTTTATTTCTTCCACATCAGCCTTTCTTTTTAACGCTGCAGACGGCACTGTATTATACGAAAAGAATATTTACGAAAGAATTGCCCCTGCCAGCATCACCAAGATATTAACTGCTCTTATGACCATAGAAAAGTGCTCCATGGACGACTATGTAACATTGTCAGAGGGAGTTGTTATAGATTACCCTGATGCCCAGGTGGCAGGATTTTTACCGGGCGATACTGTAAACGTGGGTGATATACTTTCTGCGATGCTTGTTTATTCCGGCAATGACTGTGCTGCAGGACTGGGAGAATATATTTCCGGTGATCTTGATACATTCGCTGCAGATTGCAACGAAAGAGCACGCCAGCTTGGTTGTGTTGATACGAGCTTTAAAAATCCTCACGGCCTTGACGAGAAAGGACATTATACAAGTGCTTATGATCTTTATCTGATATTCTCCGAATGCATGAAGCATGACGAATTTCTTGATAATATCAGACTTACGAACACATCTTTTTCATACATCACAAGAAACGGCACTACATCAGGTATGAATCTTTATACCACTAACAGATATCTTTCAGGAGTATATTCTGCACCTGAAGGAATCGATGTATTCGGAGGGAAAACAGGTACCACCGAAAATGCAGGTTGTTGTCTTATATGCCTGTTTTACGACAGTGAAGGGACCCCTTACATCGGAGCTTCATTCGGAAACGAAGATTATTCTTCCCTTTACGAAAACATGAACAGAATGCTGTCTCTGATAGGCGATTGACCTTGTTTTTTATGGTCTCCTATAATATAATTAAACAAAGCAAATTTCGGGGAGGAACTTGATATGGTCCAGTTGATTGCAGGTGCCAAGGGCAAGGGAAAGACTAAATATCTTATAGAAAAAGCTAACGAAAGCGTTAAGAACACTCACGGCTCTGTGGTATACCTGGATAAGAATAACAAACACATGTATGAGCTGAGCAATAAGATAAGACTTATAAACGTAAGCGATTATCCTGTCAGCAATTACGACATGTTCATCGGATTTATATGCGGAATGCTTTCCCAGGATCACGATCTGGAAACCTTTTTCCTGGACAGTTTCTTAAGCGTATCAAGAGTAACCGAAGAATATGTTGAATATGTGTTAAAACAGCTGGAGCTTATTTCCCGAAAATTTGAAGTAAACTTTGTCATCAGCATTTCTATCGATGAAGAGGATATGCCTGAAGACTTTAAGGATAATGTGATCATCTCCCTTTAATGGGTTAATGGTATTATGTTTACAGGCATCTGCTGATATGCAGATGCTTGTTGCTTGTTTAATGGATCTTTTATAACAGGTGGATCGTTGAAGATATTAAAAGGCGGAAAACTGAAACTTAATACAGGTATCATTATATTTGTTTTCATCTTTGCTTATCTTGTCATAAGGATACTTATCTCTCTTTTTGATAAGCCTGTATCCATAACAAGCGTTGAAAAGGGATATATAGTAGAGAACTCCTATTACAACGGCATCATCATACGGGATGAAAAAGTTATAGCGGCAGAAGAATCAGGTGATATATATTTCTATCTGTCGTCAGGCAAAATGGCTGCAAAACAGGAGGAAATATACCTGATAGATAAAAAGGGAAGCATTAAGGGTATAGCTGACAGCGGATCCGTTTTGGATGCAGCCTCTGTTTCATACGGTGATCTTAAAGAGACCATTTCTTCATACCAGAACCACTCTGATTCGAGATATGACGAGATATATTCTCTCAGATTCGACCTGGAGAATATGGTAAATTCCTCTCTGACAAATTCAATAATGAATAACGAAGAAGTAAGGGCTGCCATAGATTCTTCCGATTGTGAAACTTATAGATCAGACGACATCGGAATAGTAAGCCACACATTTGACAGTTATTCTGGCATTACGCTGGATTCCGTAGAGCCTGAAATGTTCGACAGAAAGGATTTCAGGGAATACAGTCTGGAGAACGGTTCTGCAGTTAAGAAAGGTGATGATATCCTCCGTCTTACACAGAACGGTACCTGGTATATCATAATCAGATTGGACGAGGCACAAAAAAATGCTCTTCAGGGCCGCTCCAATATAACCATCCGTTTCAGAAGAGATGATATTACAACCGGAGCAGGGTTTTCTGTTTTTGAAAAAAACGGGAACTATTACGGCAGGATAGAATTATCCAAATACATGATCCGATATATAAACAGCCGTTTTATAGATATAGAGCTTATCACAACTTCAGAACAGGGTCTCAAGATCCCCACATCATCCATAGTAACAAAAGAGTTTTATGTGGTATCACCAACATATGTACTTGCTGATCCTGCGGACGGGAAGAATTATGTTATAAGCAACAGCGGAAACGGAGATAAAAAAGAAGTTACTGTTTACAGCAGGGATGAATCCTCTTGCTATATAGATAAGAACCAACTTCAGGCAGGAGAGGCGCTTGCTTATCCTAACGGTGAAGGTAATCCTTATGTGGTAGGAGAGACAGGTTCCTTAAACGGTGTATATTGTATAAACAGAGGTTATGCTGTCTTCAGATTGATAGATATACTTTATCAGACTGACATCTATACCATAATCAACGAAAACCAGGAATACGGATTAAGCTTATATGACAGAATAGTTATTAATTCCGATGAGGTTTACGAATCACAACTGATCGATAAGTTTACCGGAGAGGATTGAGATTTGATAAAAGAGAATCTGGAGCTTGTGGAAATAAGAATAGAAGAAGCATGCAAAAGATCTGGCAGGAAAAGATCCGATGTAACTCTTATAGCAGTAACAAAGACTAAGCCTTCTACGACCGTTAAAGAAGCATACGACATTGGACTCAGGAACTTCGGTGAAAACAGGGTACAGGAGCTGCTCCTTAAGAAAGATGAACTGAATGATGACATAAAATGGCATCTGATCGGCCATCTTCAGAAGAATAAAGTTAAGAGTATCGTAGGAAATACTTGTCTGATCCATTCAGTTGATTCTTTTGAGCTTGCATCTGCAATATCCAAAAGGTCTTTGGAGAAGGATATCGTTACGGACATACTGCTGGAGATCAACATGGGTCGGGAGCCTTCGAAATTTGGTTATATGCCTGAGGATACACTGGAGGCAGTTAAAGAAATATCAAAATTAAAGGGTGTTTCCATAAAGGGTCTGATGACAGTCGCACCGATTACGGACGACCCCGAAAACAGCAGGAAATACTTCAAAGCCATGAAGGAATTATCAGTTGACATAGCTTCTAAAAACATTGATAATGTCAGTATGTATCAGCTTTCCATGGGTATGACAGGCGATTTTCAGACTGCCATAGAAGAGGGAGCTACCATGGTCCGGATAGGTACTGCGATTTTCGGAGCAAGGTATATAATAATATAACAGGAGATAAAAAATGCCAATTTTCAGTAAATTAATGGACGTTATGCGTCTTACTGATGATGATTATGATGATAACATTGAATTTGATATAGACGAAGAAATAGAAGCCGCAGAAAAGAAAGCAAAAAAAGAGAAAAAGGCTAAAACAAAAAAGGCTGCCCCTGTAAAAAAATCTTCTGCCAAAAAAGAGGATCTTTCAGAGGATCTTTTTGATGACGATCTTGATGATCTTGGATATATGGAAGATGAACGTCCTGCGGCTGCCGTAAAAAGAAGCACTCAGAAAAACAGGATAACAAAGGTAAAACCCAGGCAGAGAAGTATAGATATGGAATTAACGGTCATAAAACCCACGGAATTTGATAATGCTTCCGAGATCACAGAGGCTCTCCTTGACGGGCTTGCAGTAATAATCAACCTGGAAGGACTGGACGATTATCTTGCCCAGAGGATATTGGACTTTACGTACGGAACATGCTATGCCATGAACGGTAACATTAAATCTGTATCAAGATATATCATCATCGTTTCACCCAGTTCCATAGATATAACAGGCGATATCGAGGATATGCTTCTCGGTGCCAGTACATCATCTCTGTCAGGCTCCGGATCATTTACCCTCGGATACTAAATATGCAGAATTCGGTGTCTTCAAAAAAAGAGGAAGATATATTTATACGTCACCTGATGGATCTTTCAAACAGGGCATATAACAGGGGATTTCCTGTTTTTTCGGATTTTATGGGTCTTAAGGAGATCAGCATT
This sequence comes from uncultured Eubacteriales bacterium, assembly GCA_902797845.1. Classification (GTDB taxonomy): domain Bacteria; phylum Bacillota; class Clostridia; order Lachnospirales; family Lachnospiraceae; genus RUG14319. Next base: position 15,110 of record CADBUJ010000036.1, read on the forward strand.
TTTCTTAAGAATTCCCCTTCATTCCCCTCAGATCACAGATTATACGGCGGATATGATGATGCAGAAAGGCTGATGGCATGTTTCTTCCCGAAAGATACGGAAATATCAGAAGATGATTATCCCATAAGCTGCATAGGCATAACCGGCGTCTCCGCTAAAGCCGATGCGGATTTCGGACATCGGGACATATTGGGAAGCCTGATGGGCCTTTCGATCAAAAGAGGTATGATAGGAGATATTATAAAAGACGGTAATACAGATGATTATTACTTTCTTTGTGTCGATAATATCTCCGATTTTATTTTAAATGAGCTCACTTCAATTAAGAGAAGCAATGTTATACTAAAAAAGACAAGACTTAAAGAAGCCGCTCTTAAAAGAGAATTCAAGGAAAAGCAGATAACAGTTAGCTCCCTACGACTGGACAGTATAGTCTCTGCCGTGCTCAATATTTCAAGAGGAAATTCATCTGATCTTATCTCTTCGGGAAAAGTCTTTCTTAACGGAGAAGAAACACTTAATAATTCAAAGCAGATAAAGGATTCAGACATCATTTCAGTCAGAGGGTGGGGCAAATTCAAGGTGACACAAACTGAAAGAAAGACAAGAAAGGACAGATCCGTCCTTAATGCATATATTTATAAATAAAGGGGAATTACTATGATCACACCTGTAGACTTACATCAAAAAACTTTTAAATCTGCCGGAATAGGATATTCAAAAGCAGACGTAGACGAATTCTTCAACTCCATAGAAGCTGACTATGATCAGCTTTACAGGGAATTAAACGAAGCAAAAAAGCTTAACACCACATACAAAAATGTTATCGATCAATACAAGTCCATAGAAAAGTCTTTGGAAAAGGCTTTGCTTCTTGCTGAGCATACTGCTGAAGAGACTATTAAATCTGCAAGAGCAAATGCAGTTACCATAGAGCAGGAAGCTGTTCTTAAGGCAGAAGAGATAGTTGCAGATGCCAGGATAGAACTTGAATCAATTAAGAAGAAGACCTTCAAGCTCCTGACCGAATATGAGGCCTACAGAGAAAAATTCAAGGCTATGGCAAATGCTCAGGCTGATTTTATAAGCAGCCGTGTTTTTGATATAGACGTGGATGATCCTGATGTAATAAAAGAGATCGAAAAAGCCGTTAAGGAAAAGGCTGAGCTTATAGGGCACGCATCATCAGGTGACACCATCATTATAGAGGGATTATCTGATACAAAGGTGGAATTTCCTGATGAAGTAACTGCTGACGGATCTTTATACGAAGAAGATTCAGCCGGTAATGCAGCAGAGGCTCCTTCAAAGGATCAGGAAGAAAAGACTGAAGATGGGATTGCGTTATCTCAGGAAAGCTTCAGCCAGGGCACACTTGCTACGGGTGACTTAGCGGATGATGTAAAAGTAACCATAACTTCTCATAGTCCCATACCAGAATTAAATAAGGATGAGCTTAAGGAGTCAGAAGATCCGAGCGATGATATATCAACAGCAGAAGATGATGCACCTCTGCCTTTTGAGGAAGTTTCCGGAGGTATCGAAAGTCCCGGTAAAGAGTCATCTGTTTTTTCTTCAAATAATGAGGATAAGCCTGCTTCTCCGAATCTTGCAGAGATCACAGATCTTGAAAAGGATATAGATGAAGCACTTATGGATATAAATGACGGCACTTCAGAGGACGTACAAAAGGATCTTAGCGAGATAAAGATCGTCGTATCTGCTGAAGATAATAATAATGAGCCGAGCTTTTCCGACACTGTAGATCATCTTCTAGGATCTGATGAAGTGATAAATGATGATGTCGGCGATGATGATACAGACAGCTTTTTAAACAGTATTTTCAATGAAAAGGAATAATAATGGACCTTCTTAAGGCAGAACTCTTCAATGACAGTTATGACATAATGATAACCGATTCTTTTTCGGATCTATCTGAATCATCTGAAGCCTTAAGGCTTAGGAACAGAAAAGTATGTATAGTTACCGACAGCAATGTCGGTAACTATTATCTTGATGAAATAAAAAATAATCTTTCTTATGCCAAAGAGTTATCTTCATTTACTTTTGAAGCAGGAGAGAAGCAGAAGCAGCTCGGAACAGTAGAAGATCTTTACAGATTCCTTGTTAAAAACAGATTCCAAAGAGGCGATCTTCTTGTGGCTTTAGGCGGAGGAGTTACAGGAGATCTGACCGGATTTACTGCAGCTACTTATTTAAGAGGGATAGATTTTATTCAGGTCCCCACATCCCTGCTTTCTATGGTTGATTCAAGCATAGGCGGAAAAACAGGAGTGGATCTTGACCAATATAAAAATATGGTCGGAGCATTTTATCAGCCTAAGCTCGTTTTTATAAACGTATTTGCTCTTAAAACACTTCCCGCCCCTGAATTTGCATCAGGAATGGCAGAGATCATTAAGCATGGTCTTATCAAAGATATTTCTTACTTTAATTCACTTAGGAACTACCGGGATAAGATACTTGAATTTGATAAAGATGCCACATCGGATATGATAAGAAAAAGCATCATCATAAAAAAGGAAGTAGTGGAAAAAGATCCTTTGGAGCAGGGAGAGAGAGCACTTCTTAATTTCGGCCATACTATAGGCCATGCTCTTGAAAAGGCCTCTGATTTTACATTGCCGCACGGCTTCGGAGTAGCCCTCGGAGCAGCTGCAGCATCATATATCTCCTTTAAAAGGGGGCTTATAAGCGAAGAAGATCTTAATACCATAATATCAGTTATTAAATCCTTTGACCTTCCCGTTACATATGACATCAAAGATAAGGATATGATACTTTCTCTTACAAAATCAGACAAAAAAATGGCAGGAGACCATATAAAATTCATCCTTCTTAAGACAATAGGTGATGCCATGATCTCTACGGATGTTTCAGATCGAGATATTCTTGAAGGAATAGAGTATATATCTAATGAATAATATAATAAAAAACATCAAAGCCTTTGCATTTATTTTGGTTTTGATACTGTTAGATCAGCTTACCAAGATATGGGCAGCAAAAGAGCTTATAGAAAGTAAAAAGAGCATAATCGAGGGTGTACTGGAATTAACTTATACGGAAAACAGAGGAGCAGCCTTTGGTATTTTGCAGAACGGTACAGTATTCTTTATCATAGTATCCCTTATCATACTGGCTGCTATGGTTTTTCTTTACATCAAAACACCGGCTGAGAGAAGATATAAAGCGTTCAGGATCATTTTACTGTTTATAACAGCCGGAGCATTAGGGAATCTTATAGACCGTATACTAAGAGGTTATGTTGTAGACTTTATTTATGTAAAGATAATTGATTTCCCTGTTTTTAACCTGGCAGACATTTATATTACCTGCGCAACCATTGCACTTATCATATATATCATATTTTTTACAAAAGAAGATTTCTTTTCTTTTTTATCATCAAGTAAGAGGGATAAAGATTGAATGAAATAAAAATTAGAGTGACTTCAGATGAAGAAGGGGAGAGAATAGATAAGTTCCTCTCATCAGCATCAGAAGATCTTACAAGATCATTTATACAGAATCTTATAAAAGAAGGGCATCTTACTGTTAATAAAAAGAATGTAAAAGCCAGCTATATCATCAGGGAGAATGATGAAATCATACTGGTGGTACCGGATCCTATATCACTTGACGTAAAACCTTCAAAAATGGATCTTGATATAGTTTATGAAGATGATTCTCTGCTCATCATTAATAAAGATAAGGGCACTGTAGTTCATCCTGCTCCCGGTCACATGGATGACACCCTTGTTAACGGGCTTTTATATTATCTTAAAGATAACTTAAGCTCCATAAACGGTGTGTTACGACCGGGGATAGTCCACAGAATAGACAGGGATACAAGCGGATTATTAATAATATGCAAAAATGATGCGTCGCATAAAGAGATAGCCTCTCAGCTTAAAGAGCACTCCATCAACAGAATCTACTACGGAATAGTCTGCGGCTCTGTAAAAGAGGACAGCGGTACGATCGACGAGCCTATAGGCAGGGATCCAAAAGACAGAAAACGAATGGCTATTGACAGAGAAAAAGGTAAAAGGGCCGTAACTCATTATTCTGTCATTGAAAGATTTAAAGGATATACTCTTATGAGATTCAAGCTTGAAACAGGCAGAACTCATCAGATAAGGGTCCACATGTCTTATATAAACCATCCTTTAATGGGTGATGAAAAATATAATGCTCCAAGGAATAGATTCGGGGTCAAGGGTCAGATGCTTCATGCTGCAGTTATAGGATTCATCCATCCTGAAACTGACGAGTACATGGAATTTGAAGCTAAACCACCGGAATACTTTAATGATATTCTCGAAAAGCTTCGTGATAAATAATATATTTCCTTTTTTATATAAGACTATTCCGACAGCAGAAGTGATTTAAGGTTGATATTTTTGTCTTATGTGATATAATTTCATAAATACATCTTTGCGTGAAATACGGATTTAACGAAAAGATAAGAAGGGCAAAAACCCTTTATTTAAGCCACTTTCAGCTATTTAAGCATATCTTTTATAAATAACTGCATATAATACTATATCACCCTGTATCATATATAAGCATCTATAAAGGAATACATCTTAATGGACAATATCAATTACCACGAAAAGAAAAAAATCGACAACACTCTTAAGCTCAGGGAAATCATGAAGGATTTTCCCTCCTTCGCCAAAGATTATTTTCGCTCCATAGAATCTACCGGCTCATCGAATACACGTGTGTCATACGCCTATGACATACGTACATTCTTTAATTATCTTCTTACAAATAATCCTTACTTCAAAAATAAAGAAATGCATGAAATCACTCTTGATGATCTTGATCGCCTTGAATCTGTTGATATCGAGGAATATCAGGATTATTTAAGGGTTTATAAGGATGAAAATGATAATTATTTAACAAATGGTGAAAAGGGACTATCCCGTAAAATGTCAGCCTTAAGAAGCTTTTATAAATATTATTATAAAAGGCAGGTCATAAAAAATAATCCGTCAGCCCTGATCACCATGCCTAAGATACATGAAAAGGCGATTATAAGGCTGGAGCCTGAGGAGGTTTCATCCTTGCTTGACTATGTTGAAAGCTGCGAAAACGATCTTTCTCCTCAGCAGAAAAGATTTTATCAGAAGAATAAATTCAGAGATATTGCGATCTTAACTTTGCTCTTAGGCACAGGCATACGTGTTTCGGAATGCGTTGGTCTTGATATAAATGATGTTGATTTTAAGAATAATTCCATAAAAGTCACCAGAAAAGGCGGCAACCAGATGTATGTATACTTCGGCGAAGAAGTCGAAAATGCCATAAAGAATTATATTTCGGAGTCAAGGGACCTGGTGACACCTGTTTCAGGTCACGAAAATGCTTTGTTTTTATCTTCTCAGAAAAAAAGAATAAGTGTAAGAACTGTTGAAGAAATGGTAAAAAAGTATACAGAGACCGTTACTCCCAATAAGCATATAACACCTCATAAATTACGAAGCACCTACGGAACAACCTTATACAGAGAAACAGGCGATATATATCTTGTTGCCGAAGTTCTCGGACATAAGGACGTTAATACAACAAGAAAACATTATGCAGCTCTTGGTGATGAAAGACGAAAAATGGCTGCTCAGGCAGTTACCCTTAGAAAAGAGAATAAAGACGAAAAATAGCATGTACTCTCTTCTATCAGATTATCTTATTATTATATGTTTAATAAAGTAAAAGACGAGCTAACTTCAGCTCGTCTTTTTTACTCAGTCTTTGTAAACCGGCAGGATCAGAAGTCTTCCTTCAGTAAGAATGTGGTCCCGGTTTATGTGGTTTACTTCCTCCAGATCTTTAATATATTCGTTGTTGTCTCTGTATACAGATGATCTGAATTCTTCTGAGATCGACCACAAAGTATCTCCGGGTTTAACATAATACTCCTGATAATATCTTTTTTGATCTGAATCCATATCCTTTGCCATTACATTAAATGAGCTTCTTGCCATCCCGAACAGAATGATGGAAAATGTGATAATTACGGCTATAATTGCCATATTTCGTTTTATTTTTGTATACATGTTTCAACCTCCTATTCGGAACGTATGTTTGTTCGACAATAACAATATAGCAAACAGATGTTCTTATGTCAACAGTTTTTAAACATTTGTTCGATAAAAAGTTAAATATTTTATAAACAAATGTTTGATGTTTCAGGTCATTTATGTTAAAATAAACCCATCATATTTTAGAGAGGTAATCGATATATGAGAGAATCGTCTTCTAAAGCCACTAAAAGGCAGTTGGAAGTTTTGGATTGCATAAAAAAGAATATACTAGAAAAAGGATATCCTCCAACTGTCAGAGAAATATGCGAAGAGGTCAATCTTAAATCTACTTCTTCTGTCTTTTCTCACCTTGAGGCTTTGGAGAAAAAGGGATACATAAAAAGGGAATTGGGACAGGCAAGAGTTATAGAAGTTCTGGACGAGGATTTCTCCTTAACAAGAAGAGAAATGGTAAATGTTCCCATTGTCGGAACAGTTGCCGCAGGACAACCCCTTCTTGCTTCTCAGAACATAGAAGGCTACTTCCCTATTCCTTCAGATATTATGCCTAACGTTCAGACCTTTATGTTAAGAGTCAAGGGCGATTCTATGATAAACGCAGGCATATTTGACGGAGATACCATAATCGTTCAGCAGCAGAATACTGCAAGAAACGGAGATGTTGTTGTGGCTCTTCTCGACGACAGCGCCACTGTAAAAACGTTCTATAAAGAAAACGATTACATAAGACTTCAGCCGGAAAACGATGCAATGGATCCCATCTTAGTAAAAAATGTCAACATACTCGGCAAGGTGATCGGCCTTCTCCGAATGGGAATTTAAATAATTATTCTATAATACAATTAAAAAGCCTTTGCCGTAATGGCAAAGGCTTTCTTTTAATCATTGAGTTCTTTGATATTTAGATCCTTACCGTCTCTCCATAATCTTTCGATGTCATAAAACAATCTGTCCTCTTCGGAGAAAATATGGATTATTATATCTTCGTAATCCATAAGTATCCACGAAGCATTTGTATAGCCTTCTACATTCTTGGGTGAACGACCGTATTCTTTGATCAGCTTTTCTTCAACATTATCACATAATGTCTTTATATGATTTCTGTTATTTCCCCCTGCAATGACGAAGTAGTCTGCTATAACAGTCACTTCGCTGATATCTATTACTTTAACATCACATCCCTTTTTATCATCAAGAGCAGAAACGGCACATTTTACCAGTTCCAAAGTATCAGCTTTTTCCATCCTTAAGTCCTTTCGAATACATTTTCTGTGCGAATTCTTCATAAACAAGAGCAGTATCTGGGTGCAGTTCGATATGTGCTCGGTTCAGATATTCTATAGTGTCAAACAGTATCAAAAAGCATGCATAATCTATATCAGTAAAAGCTGCTTTTCTTATCATCGGCAGATGTCTTTGTTTATATCTTCCGGGCTCTATATAATCAGCCGCAAAGATTATCTTGTCCAAAAGAGTCATGTCAAATCTTCCGGTAGTATGACATCCTATGGCATTCAGGATATAAGGATCTTCTATACCGAATTCCTTTCTTGCTACGATAGCCCCTGCCTTCTGATGCAGCAGATCAGGCATATCCAGCTCTTCCTTGAATATTTCCACATGATCCTCTGTACAGATATCGATCAATTCCTTGTCCGACATATTTTTTGCACAATCGTGGAGCAATGCTGCCACTGCAGTTTTTGAAAGATCCTCTTCGAACTTCATGGCCATACATAGGGCCGTATAATAAACGCCTATGGTGTGTTCGTATCTTTCGGGTTTGAGCCTTATCTTTAATTTTTCTTTAAGATCTTCTAATCTGATCTCCGGTTCCATTTACTTGTAGATACCTTTTTCTTCTATAAATTTCCTGACTCCTTCGGGGACCAGGAATCTGATAGATGAACCTTCCTTTATGCGTTCTCTGATAAGTGATGATGAAATATCCAAAAACGGCATTCTGAGCACATCTATCCTGCCCTCATACTTATCCAAAATAGCATCTATATGCTCGCCGATATTACCGACCGGATCTCCCTCTATTATGCGGCCGGCAACCAAAAGGACCGCATTTTCCAGTATCCTCTCAGGGTGATACCACGTGGGAAAAGTAATAAGGGAATCCTCTCCTATTATAAAATAAATCTCATCATCAGGATAAGTCTTCCTTAATTTAAGCACCGTATCCGCTGTGTAGGATAATTCTTTATTATTTATCTCCACATGGCAGATATCCATGTAAGGAATATCTCTGATGGCTTCCTTCAGCATATCCAGTCTGTAATTTACATCAGACACATCCTTGCCTGCTTTAAAAGGTGACCTGTAATTAGGCATAAAGAACAGCTTATCCAGACCAAATTGTCTGTATGCTGTCTCCGCTAAAAGCATATGACCCAAATGTACGGGATCGAAGGTGCCTCCGAAAAAACCAAGTTTAGCCATTTTTTACTCCGGCAGGAAGATCTTTTTCTTATCTTCCTTTGCTTCTTTATAAAGGATTATTTTTCTTCCTATGACACGCACGACCTCGGATCTTGTTCTTTCCGAGATAGTCTGGGCCATTTCCCGAAGATCAGACTCGCAGTTCTTAA
>CADBUJ010000037.1 GCA_902797845.1 uncultured Eubacteriales bacterium
GAGCCTGGATACCATATGGCAGGCCCCCAGGAATTCTATCTGTGATCTTTGGATCATTAGCTCTTCGCATGTCTCTCTTATGGCTGCATGGGAGGGAGATTCTCCTGCCTTTACCTTGCCGCCGGGAAAGCATATCTCCCCGGGCTGTGACCGTAAGGTCTTTGCCCTTTCCTCGAACAGTATGTGAGGCTCATCATCAATAAAAAGCGTTGGGATAAGAACGGAAGCCCTGCGGCGGATCGAATCGTTCTTATTTACCCGTTTTCCTTTGTAAAGGCTTGCCAAAAGGCTTCTTGTATGATCTGTATCCATATGGCCCTCCTGCGTCTTATGATGCAATTTTATCATATATGCTCCCTGTGGTATAATGGCCCCGTAAGAGGTGCATTTATGGAAGCGATAAGTATTCTGGAAAAGATAGAGGAGACTAAAGTTCTGGCCCTTTCCACCGTCACAAGGGATAAAGAGCCCAGGGTAAGGTTTATTGATCTTTTTCTGTATGAAGGGCAGAAGGTATATTTTTTCACTTTAAGAGGGAAGGACCTGTTTGAACAGCTCCTTTATGATCCTTCTGTGGAGATCCTTTTTTCTCATAAGAATAATGTTCAGGTTAGACTGAGAGGATATGTAAAAAGACTCAGGGACACGGAAAGAGAGATCTATTTAAATAAGATGTTCAATAAGCATATGCACCTGCAGAGCCTTTATCCTGGCCACGCCCGTGACGTAGGGGAGATATTCGTTCTTTCCGATATGGAGATAGAATATCTCAACAGATCCGTATTTCCTATAACAAGGCACCTTTACACCATAGGAAACGGCCCCCGTTCCGTAAAAGGGTATGAGGTATTGGATCACTGCCTGGGCTGCGGTATATGTGTAAGGCAGTGCCCTAAAAAGGCCATAGCGGCAGGGAAACCGGCGCGCATCATTTTTGAAAAATGCATAGACTGCGGGTACTGCATGGAATGCTGTCCTGTGGATGCCATAAGAAGGAGGACCTGTTTAAATGAATAAAAAAGCAGATGATGCCATAGAGCTTCTTTATAAATGCTTTCCCGAAGACGAAAGGCGGGACAAAGATGAGATAATAAACCTCCTTGAGTGCGGAGATATGGAGCTTTTTACAAAGTATGACAAAGAAGATCTTTTATGCTTTTCCTTATACAGAGAACTGGGTGATGTGATCTTCGTGGAATATCTGGCAGTTAACAGCGAGCACAGAAATTCAGGCATAGGGAGCAGGGCGGTGGAAGAGCTCAAAGGCTTAAATAAAATGATATGCCTTGAGGTGGAGCCTCCCTGTGATGATATAACAAGGCGCAGGATAGAGTTTTACAAAAGGCACGGATTCTTTTATAACGATTATTTCTATATGCAGCCGGCCCTTTCCGAAGAAAGGTCGCCTGTGGAACTGAGGCTTATGACCACAGACCGGGCCCTTTCCAGGAAGGAATTTGAGAGCCTGAAAGATCATATATTAAAAACGGTTTATAAAGATAAATAAAAGGGAGCGAAAGCTCCCTTTTATATTTATCCTATTCCCAGGGGAATACTGTATCTATTCCGTAAAGATCTCTTATCTCCATGAAATCCTTTTTTACGGCATCCCCCATGGGAATGCCCTTGTCCTTTCTTTCCTGCCACATATCCCATTCCTTTTCGCCGGCGGTGTATATACGATCATGCCCGGGAGCCTTCTTGGATGCTCTTAGCTCTCTTAGTATATTTCCGGTCGTTTTTCTGAATGTTTCACGACCCATAAAGAATTCCGGGTCTATGACAATAAAGAAATGTCCGAGATGGTAAGGACGCATATCACCGTTTTCGTCTTTGTTCGTAAGGTCCTTCATAAAGAGGCCTCCGGCCAGAGCTGCCGATAATATCTCCACTGCAGCAGCATATCCGTAGCCCTTGTATCCTCCCATCTCTTCTCCGATACCGCCTATGGGTACAAGAGCGGCAGTGCCCTTTACGAGAGCATCAAGGATATATGCCGAATCCGTAAGAGCAGATCCGTCTTCTCCGATGACCATGCCGGGATGTGTCTCTTTTCCTTCTCTTGCATAATATTCGATGCGGCCTCTCTGGACGATGGAGGTTGCGCAATCAAGACAGAAAGGAAATTCCTCATCTGTGGGGAAAGCGAAAGTAAGAGGATTGGTGCCCATCATATTCTCTACACCGAAGGTGGGAGCAGTAGAGGATCTGGCATTCGTTCCGGTGATCCCAAGCATCCCTTCGTCGGATGCCATGGTAGCCCAGTATCCTGCTATGCCGTAATGGGACGAGTTGGTCACAACACCCATGGAGATGCCGTATTTGCCGGCCTTTTCTATAAGGGATTTCATCATTTTGTAGCTGGCCACCATACCCATGCCGTCTCCGGCGTCTGCCACCATGGTGGTGGGCGTTTCTTTTATTATTTTATAATCGGTAACAGGCTTAAGTTCGCCTGCACGGATCCTGTCCATATATATAGGTTTAAATCTGTTGGTGCCGTGGCTTTCGATGCCTCTTCTGTCGCTTTCCAGCAGTACGTCAGAGCAGATAAGGGCATCCTCTTCGGGAACTCCTGCAGCCATAAAAGCCTTTACCATAAAGTCTCCGACTATGTGCCAGGGGATATAGGGTCTGGTCTCCTTTTCCATGGGTATTCCTCCTGAAATGATTTGAATAGATGATAATACACTCCGAATGATAATTAAAGGTGCGCCGTATGTGATTATTTTAGCGTTAATTCCTATGTCGTAAAGTTAGAAAAAATATCAAAATAATCCATTTTATTGTGCAATATTACCAATAGTATTGAGCATTCTATTAAAGAAAACCTTTTAAAATTCAAAGGTGGCGTTTTTTGTACATTTTTTCAAGATCAACAAAATTTAGTCATTATTGACAAACGATATTAAAATGATGATAATATTCTAAAATTTATCAGGGTATTACAGTAAAGGGGGAAAGTATATGGATTTCTACAAGGATCTTCAATCAAAAAAAGTCTTTGAATACTTTCTTGAGCTTTGCCGCATCCCCCACGGATCCGGCAATACCAAGGAGATCAGCGACTATATAAAGGAATTCGGAGAGAAAAGAGGACTTAAATGTATTCAGGATGATGTAAACAACATCATCATATTTAAGGATGCATCGCCCGGGTACGAAGATGAAGAGCCCATTATGCTGCAGGGCCATATAGATATGGTCTGCGAAAAGACACAGGATTCGGATCACGACTTTTTAAAGGATCCCATTGACGTTATAAGGGAAGGGGACTGTCTCAGGGCTGACGGTACCACTCTCGGCGGAGACGACGGCATAGGAGCGGCGGTCATCATGGCTGTCCTTGATGACGATACAATTAAGCATCCACCCATAGAGGCGGTATTTACCGTAGATGAAGAAACAAGCATGAAAGGGGCACATGCTCTTGATACATCTGTTTTAAAGGCAAAAAGGATATTGAATCTTGACAATGAAGAAGACGGCGTATTTATTGCCGGCTGTGCAGGAGGTGCCACCGTAAAGGGGTCCATGGATCTTGCCTACATGAAAAAGATACTTCCTTCAGCGAAAATAACCATAACAGGGCTGAGCGGCGGTCATTCCGGAGTCGAGATAGATAAAGGAAGAGCAAACGGAGATCTGGTGCTTGCGAGAGTCCTGAAGATGATGCTGGACAAATGCGAATTCCATCTTGTGTTCATGAAGGGAGGCAACATGCCAAATGCCATCCCTACCCACTGCGAAGCAGTTATCGCGGCACCGCCTGAGAAGATGCCTGTTTTGCGGGAAGCTTTTATAGAAGTCTCAGCTCCCGTTAAAAAGGAATTTACGACTACAGATCCGAATATGCAGATGATCTTTGAGGAAAAGGAAAGAGAATCCTTAAAGGCAGTGGATCTTAAAGATACTGAAAGAGTGCTCAGGCTTTTGACCATGCTTCCTGACGGGGTGCAGTTTATGGACCCTGATATAAAAGGAGCAGTACAGACATCCCTTAATCTGGGTGTCCTTGAGGTAGAGAACGGCGAGATGGATGCCCTCCTTCTTTTAAGGAGCAGCTCCGGTTCCAGACTTTCCTATCTTAAGGATAAGGTTATATCCGTCTTCGTATCCATGGGTGCGGAGGCAGAAGTACTGGAAGCATACCCTCAGTGGGAATATGTTAAGGAATCGAACTTAAGAGACAGGGCAGTAAGTGTGTATGAAAAGCTCTTCAATAAGGAAGCCAGAGTAGAGATCACACACGGAGGTCTGGAGTGCGGTATCCTTTCATCCAAGATCCCGGGGCTTGATGCAGTATCCATAGGTCCCGACATGTGGGATGTTCATACACCCAAGGAAAGGCTTTCCATCAGCTCCACGGATAATTTCTGGAAGCTGGTGACAGGAATCCTGGCATATAAGCCGTAAATGCGGTTTATATAGATATCTATAGTCAGACAAGGAGGATAAGACTATGACACGAGTTTACAATTTTTCGGCAGGTCCCGCCGTTCTTCCGGAGGACGTGTTGAAAGCAGCAGCAGAAGAGATGATGGATTATGCAGGCACAGGTATGTCCGTTATGGAGATGAGCCATCGATCAAAGGCCTTTGAAAGCATACTGAATGATGCAGAGAAAGACCTCAGGGATCTCCTTGAGATCCCCGATAATTACAAGGTGCTTTTCCTTCAGGGCGGTGCATCACAGCAGTTTGCGGCAGTGCCCATGAACCTTTTCAGGAATAAGAAGGCTGCCTACATCATCACGGGAAACTGGGCAAAGAAAGCGTTTGAAGAGGCACAGCTCTTTGGCGAAGCTGTATCCGTTGCATCCAGCAAGGACAAGACCTTTTCATACATTCCCGACTGCTCCGATCTTCCCATACCAGAAGACTGCGATTATGTTTACATCTGTGAAAACAATACCATTTACGGTACAAAATTTTGGGAGCTTCCCAATACCAAGGGACATGACCTGGTGGCTGACTTATCCTCCTGTATCCTGTCAGAGCCTGTGGATGTCTCTAAATACGGCTTGATATTCGCCGGAGTACAAAAGAATATCGGACCTGCAGGCGTTGTAATAGTGATAATCAGAGAAGATCTTATAAAAGATGATGTACTTCCCTGCACTCCGACCATGCTTAAGTATAAAACTCAGGCAGATGCGGGATCTCTTTATAATACCCCACCCTGCTACGGCATTTATATATGCGGCAAGGTATTTAAATGGTTAAAGTCCATGGGAGGCCTTAAGGAGATGAAAAAGATAAATGAAGAAAAGGCCGCTATCCTGTACGATTTTCTTGATTCATCAAAGCTTTTTAAGGGCACAGTAGAGAAAAAAGACCGCTCTCTTATGAATGTTACCTTTGTTACAGGCAGCGATGAGCTGGATGCAAAATTTGTAAAAGAAGCTCAGGAGCAGGGTCTTGTTAATCTTAAGGGCCACAGATCCGTCGGAGGCATGAGAGCATCCATCTATAATGCCATGCCGAGAGAAGGCGTTGAGAAGCTTGTTGCTTTTATGGATAAATTTGAGAAAGAGAACGGTTGAGGTGAGGATATGGCAAAGATCTTTTGTTTGAATAAAATAGCCGTGCAGGGGTTGGATGCCCTGCCTGAGGAATATGCGATCACAGAGGATATAAATGAGGCGGATGCCATAATGGTAAGAAGCGCCAAGATGCATGATATGGATCTTCCCGAGAGCATAAAGGCCATTGCAAGGGCGGGAGCCGGTGTAAATAATATCCCTCTGGAGAAATGTGCAGAAGAGGGGATCGTAGTATTCAATACTCCCGGTGCAAACGCCAACGGCGTAAAGGAGCTTGTTATCGCCGGAATGCTTGTGGCCTTAAGAAATCTTAAGGGCGGAATGGATTGGGTAGATGCCAACAAGGATGATGAGACCATAGACAAGGACATGGAGAAGGCGAAGGGCCAGTTCGCAGGAACAGAGCTTAAGGGCAAGAATCTGGGGATCATAGGCCTTGGAGCCATAGGCGTGCTTACAGCCAATGCGGCTGTTAATCTGGGAATGCACGTTTACGGATATGATCCGTATCTTTCCGTTTCCAATGCTCTGCACCTTTCCAATCATGTTCATATCCTGAAGAGCTGCGAAGAGGTATACAGGCAATGTGATGTCATATCGATACATGTTCCGCTCTCGGATGACACAAAGGAAATGATCAATAAAGAAGCTTTTTCTGTTATGAAGGACGGCACCGTGCTGCTTAATTTTGCAAGAGGCGGTCTCATAAATGATGATGATCTTAAAGAAGCAATGGAATCGGGTAAGATATCCAAATATGTGACGGATTTCCCTGATGCGAAAACGGCAGGCTTTGAGAATACCATCGCATTCCCCCATTTGGGAGCATCCACAGAGGAATCGGAGCTCAACTGCGCCATAATGGCTGCAGAAGAGATAGCGGATTACCTGGACAACGGAAATATAACACATTCCGTAAATTACCCTGATCTGGATATGGGACCTGTTCATCAGGCAGGAAGGGTAACGCTCCTTCACAGGAATATACCCAACATGCTTAATTCCATCACTGCGGTGGTTTCCTCCGAAAACATCAATATCGCAAAGATGATCAATAAATCCAGAGGAGAATATGCCTATACGGTAATAGATCTGGATACGAGGATCGCTGATGCTTCGGTGGAGAAGATCAAAGAGATAGACGGCATGATAAGAGTAAGAGTATTGGAGTGATTATGGCAGATATAATGCCCTTTAAGGCTTTAAGGCCGAAAAAAGAATATGCTTCTGAAACAGCCAGCCTTCCTTATGATGTTTTCAGCCGTGATGAAGCAGCTGATGCAGTTAAGGGGAAGCCCCGTTCCTTTCTTAACATAGACAGGCCTGAGACCCAGTTTCCGAAAGATACCAATATGTATGACAGGAAGGTCTACGAAAGAGGAAGGGATATGCTCCGTGCAGATATCCGAGACGGGATATATTTCCTTGATGAGGATGATTCCTTCTATATATACGAGATGACAATGGGCCAGAGGAGTCAGACAGGCATAGTTGCTCTTTCATCTGTCCAGGATTATCTTGACGGTATCACTAAAAGGCATGAAAATACAAGACCCGAGAAGGAAAAAGACAGGATGGATCATATTGATATCCTTAACGCTCAGACGGGTCCTATTTTCCTCGCCTTTAAAAACGACGGCGGTCTTGAGGGGCTCATAAGTTCCTTTAAGGAAAATGAACCGGAATATGACTTTGTCTCCGGTGAAGGCATAAGACAGAGAGTATGGAAGATATGGGACAGAGATGCCGTAAATTACATTAAATCGTACTTTTCCGATGCGGGATCCACATATATCGCGGACGGGCATCACAGAGCAGCATCCGCAGTAAAGGTGGCTCTTAAGAGAAAAGAAAAGGGCGAGACCGTTAACGGATATCTGTCTGTGCTCTTTCCTCATGATCAGCTTGATATACTCCCGTACAACAGGGCCATAAGGGATCTGAACGGCAGAAGCAGAGAAGAGATCCTGGAGCTTATCTCCGGTAATTTTAATATTTCTGAAAGTGATATGCCTGTTATACCTGAGGCAAAAGGGGAGATGGGATTTCTCCTTGAGGGCTCCTGGTACAGGCTTGAACTTAAGGAAGGAATGAGGCCGAATGATACGGTTAAAGGCCTTGATGTATCGGTGCTTCAGGATATGATACTTGATCCTGTGTTCGGTATAAAAGATCCTATGACAGATAATAGCGTCGTCTTTATAGGCGGTATAAGAGGAACGAAGGAACTGGAAAAGAGATGCAGAGAGGATTGCAAGGCGGCATTTTCCATGTTTCCCACATCAATGGAGGAGCTTATGGCGGTGGCTGATGAAGGCAGGCTTATGCCGCCTAAATCCACATGGTTTGAGCCGAAGATATACAGCGGCTTGTTTATAAACCTGCTTTGATCCTTAATAATACGTATAATCAAAAAAGCTTTCCGTGTAATATGGGGAAGCTTTTTTTGATGCATATATCCGGTGCTCGGACGGGAAAGGCTAGGTACCGGATTATTTACCTTAGGATGCCTATTTTGTGCAACTCGAACAAAAAAGTGTTTTTTTTAAGATACAAACTTTCATATTGACATAGAAGCTCTTCCGTGGGGAGCATCAGAAAAACTGAAAAATCCTCTGGTACGCGGGAAATGGCTTAAATACAAGGAATTCTCCATGCGAAGGTTTCCGCTTAAGACTGCTCCATGCTCGAAAAACCCTTATAAATCAAGGGTTTTTGCACGGCACATCAAAAGGGGCAGAAGGGCATGTTTTCATGTGCGTGCTCATCCAGTAAAAATGCAGTTTTTTGGTACTTTTTAAATATCTTAATTCGTTGACTTTGTACTATATAAAAGATATAATTTTTATGCGTGGCAGTAGGTGGAGTATGCCTTTTTGCCGGTATCACAGGATATATAAGAACTCGGAAAGGTCTGTATGAGCACGACATTTTACCTTAAACCTAAAATATACATGAATAAAAGTGGTCTGGATGAGATATTGCCCGGCGTTAAAAGGGCTATGATCGTTACAGACCGCTTTATGTGTGAAAGTAAAACTGTCGAATATTTAACAATCCCTTTCGAGCACAGGAACATAGAATATACCATTTTCGACGGCGTAACCCCTGATCCGGATCTTTCCACCGTTGCCAAGGTCGTGGACCTTTATGTAAATTACAAGCCGGATGCTCTTTTTGCCCTGGGAGGAGGGTCTCCCATAGATGCTGCAAAATCTGCGGTTTTCGTGGCAAAGAGCCTTGGATATGCGGACAGGTGCCCCTTTATAACCATACCGACCACAAGCGGTACGGGATCAGAGGTCAGCATGTTTGCGGTCATAACGGACGTGGAGAAGGAAGCCAAATATCCCATATCGGATAACGATATGCTTCCTGATGCCGCCATACTTGACTCCTGCCTTACAAGGACAGTGCCGGCCAAGGTCACTGCAGACACGGGCATAGACGTATTTACCCATGCTGTGGAGTCATTCGTATCTACTGCAGCAAACGATTTTACGGACGCCTGCGCGGAAAAAGCCATCAAGCTCGTAAGGAGCAATCTGTTAAGGTGCTATAAGGATCCGAACGACATGGAGGCCAGACAGGCCATGCATCATGCATCATGCCTCGCGGGGATCGCCTTTAATAATTCGGGACTGGGTCTCAATCACGGAATGGCCCATACCCTTGGAGCCCATTTTCATATTGCCCACGGAAGGGCCAACGGATTATTTCTGCCGTATGTCATAAGCTACAATGCAGGATGCCGGTCATCTCTTACGGATGCGGCAAAGAAATATGCAAGGATAGCAAGACTTCTCAACATCGACGGCTCCACTTTCAGACAGAGCACCTTCAGCGTGGTCAGGTCAACAAAGGCATTCTTAAAGAAACTGGATATGCCGGATTCCATCAGGGAAGCAGGCGTAGAGAAAGAAGCCTTTCTTTCCCAGCTGGATGAAATGGTGGAGGATGCATTAAAGGATACGACCACAAGAACAAATCCCATAATCCCCACAAGAGAGGGCGTAAGGGATCTGTTCCTTAGAGCATACGACGGAAGACTTTGATCTTTGAGGTAGACATATGTTTGGATTGGAAGACACAAAAACAAACGAAAAACCTCGTGTCATACAGGAATTTGTACCGGGTAAACAGGTAACGCTCCTGCACACCATACCAAGCCCCGTATATGCATTGTACGGAAAGATGGGACTGGTTGACGGAGAAGGCGCACTGGGCATATGCACCATCACACCCAGTGAGGCAGCCATCATAGCAGCCGATGTTGCCAGCAAGGCAGCAGATGTGGAGATCGGTTTTGTGGACAGGTTCAACGGATCTCTGATAATCACCGGAGATGTAGCTGCAGTGGAGGCAGCTCTCCACAGGATAAAGGAGGTCCTCTGCGATCAGATGGGATTTGCTCCTGCTCCCTTTACAAAATCCTAGGGTAAGAGGTTTTTATGGCAAAAAAGAAGACAAAAGAGGAAATGGCAGAGGAGGATCTTTTAAAGATCATGTTCGTGGGCCGGTCAAGAGCCGGAAAAACCACCCTGTGCCAGTACCTTAACAATATGGATCTGGAATACCATAAGACACAGACAGTGCAGGTATTCAACAATACTATGATAGATACTCCGGGGGAATATCTGGAGCGGAGGTATTACAGAGGTCCCCTGGTGGTAACGGCGAATGATGCCGATGTGCTCATCTTTACCCAGCCTGCCAACGAGAAGATAACATTCTTTTCACCCGGATATAATTCAAATTTTCCGAAGCCCTGCGTTGGGGTGGTAACAAAGGCTGATCTGGCAGACGAAAAGGGTATAGATAACGCAATAAAATATTTAAAGACAGCAGGGGCGGACCCGATTTTTGTAACAAGTGCCTACGAGGGCACAGGCATTAAAGAATTCTTGAAGCATCTTGAGAAGCTCCAGAAGGAGAAGATCAAAAAGAACAATAAGCTTCGAGCAGAAGGGAAGATTTAAATGGTTGAGACGATCTTAAGCACAGGCATTGATATCGGTACATCAACTACGCAGCTTATTTTTTCAAAGATCACCATTGAGAACATGGCAAGTTCCTATACGGTACCGCGTATAAGGATCGTGGATAAGGAAGTTACATACAGAAGCGACATATATTTTACCCCCCTTAAGTCCCCAACGGAGATCGATGCGGATAAGGTAAGAGAGATCATTCAGACAGAATATCAGAAGGCAGGCGTGAGCCCGTCGGACCTTACCACAGGAGCAGTTATCATAACGGGAGAAACGGCAAGAAAGGAAAATGCCAGCTCTGTGCTTGCATCACTTTCGGATATGGCCGGGGATTTCGTTGTGGCCACTGCCGGACCTGATCTGGAATCCGTAATGGCTGCAAGAGGTGCCGGGATAGATATCCTTTCCGAGGAGGAAAGGAGCTGTATCGCCAACGTGGATATAGGCGGCGGTACTTCGAATATAGCATTTTTCAACAAAGGCGGAATACAAGGCGTATGCTGTCTGGATATCGGAGGTCGGCTTATAAAGGTCGAGAACGGTCAGATAACATACATCTTTCCTAATATAAAACAGCTTGCTCATCTCCACGGCATAGAGATAAATGTGGGAGACAGAGCAGACGAGAGTATCCTTTCCAAGGTATGCGATATCATGGCGGATCAATTGGCGGTGGCCCTTCATATCACCCCGCCTGACGATTTCCACAGGAATCTGTATACCAATGACGGCAAGATGCTTCCTGACTCACCGAAGATACAGGGTGTTACCTATTCCGGAGGTGTGGCAGATTGCATATATAATGATGAACCGGGAGATGCCTTCCGCTATGGAGACATAGGCGTGCTCCTGGGGAGAGCTGTTAAGAGGAACCCATACCTTAATCAGCTCAAGGTGTACCCTGCAAAAGAGACTATCCGAGCGACCGTAGTCGGGGCAGGAACGCACACAACAAATGTAAGCGGCAGTACCATCAGCGTACAGCGTGAGAAACTGCCAATCAAAAACATTCCGGTTCTTAAGGTTTCAATGGAGGAGGAATCTGATCCGGTAACATTTAGACAAGCTCTTCGGGACAGGCTGCAGCTATATAAACCCGAAGGCAGACTGGAACAGGTCGCTGTATCGTTTTCCGGTGCGGAATACGAGACATTCAAGAAGATCCAGGAGTTGGCAGATATAATCCTGGATGCCTGCGACGAGATCATAAGGAGTGAATACCCGCTTATAATCGTCATCGAGAATGACATTGCAAAAGCCCTCGGTAATGCTCTGGAAGTCAAACTCAACGGAAGGAAGGATATTATCTGCATTGACTGGGTTTTCGCGAACAACGGCGACTACATAGACATCGGACAGCCACTGGCTGAAGGTCGTGTTGTGCCGATTGTCACAAAAACTCTGGTCTTTAACCGTTAACGATCTAAGGTAAAGACCCGGCGGAGCATAAGCTCCGACTAAAAAAGAAGAGGTGAAGGAATTGATCTTAAAAGCAAAATTATTTGGCAAAGTCTATGAATTCAAGTCTCTTCGTGAGGTTATGGGTAAGGCCAACGAGGAGAAA
>CADBUJ010000038.1 GCA_902797845.1 uncultured Eubacteriales bacterium
CAGGATGTATTAAAAAGAGGCCTGGAGATAGCAGCTGCAGGATTCCATTCTTTATTGATGATGGGCCCTCCGGGATGCGGGAAATCCATGACTGCAGAAAGGACCATGTCTGTACTTCCGCCTCTCGACAAGGAGGAAAGGTTGGAAGTATTGAGTATTTACAGTCTTGCAGGGAGAGAAAGAGAAGAAAAGGATATCAATAAAAGACCGTTTATAAGCCCGTTCCCCAATATAACTGAAAAGAGTCTTACAGGGGATCCTTTAAAGGGGACTGTGGGGGAATTGGCATTATGCCACAGGGGTGTCCTGCTGATGGACGAGATAAACCGATTTGATCCGAGGGTCCTTGATTCAGTTAAGAAGACCATGGATGAAAAGGAGGTATATAAAAGGACCGGAGAACAGCATATCAGTTATCCTTCGCTGTTCATGCTTGTGGGAACGATGAATCCGTGCAGATGCGGCCTTTATCCCTCTGAAAGGTGTACATGCTCAAAAAGCGATATACGACGGTTTTCCAGAGGCATAACAGGTGCTTTTCTTGACAGGATAGACCTTTCCTTGTCTGTTGCGGGCTTTACTATGGGCCCTAAAAGAGACGAGACATATTCTTCAGAAAATGTAAGAAAAAGAGTGATGCATGCCTGGGAGATCCAAAGGGAAAGAAAGCTTAAATACAGGTTTAATTCCCAGATGACAGTCGGAGAGATAAAAAGATTCTGCAATACAACAGACGACGCGAAGAGCATGCTCGACATGATATCAGACAGCAGTAAAATGTCTCTTAGAGCAAAAGACAATGTCCTTAAGGTATCAAGGACCATAGCGGATATCAACGGGGAGGATATCATAGAAACGGATCATGTAGCAGAGGCCCTTTGCTACAGGGGCATTAAGGATGATTATTGGAGGTAGGGGACTGGAAGAAAGAGATGCGTTGCTTTTACTGATCAGCTTATCTGCCATAGGACGAAAAGGCATAAGAAAACTTATAAAAACCATCGGAAGTGTCAGTGGAGTTTTTGATACGGATCCCGTGGAATTATTTAAGAAAGGTCTGATAACTGATAATGCCAGGAAAGAGCTTTCGGCCATTGAACCGTTAAAAGCCCTTGATAATATAAAAGAGCAGATGCATGGGGATTCCATATATTTCGTCATGCAATATGACGAGCTATTCCCTGCGTCCTTACTTCATATAGATGATCCGCCTTTAGGCCTTTTTATAAAAGGAAGACTCCCTTCTGAAAAGGAGCTTTTGATCGCTGTTATAGGGTCAAGAAAATGTTCAGGTTACGGCAGGATATTTGCAGAAGAGATAGGATCTGATCTTGCAGGAGGGGGAGCATCAGTTATAAGCGGAATGGCACTGGGCATTGATGCTTTTGCTCTTAAGGGAGCCCTTGATGCAGGAGGTACCTGCTACGCCGTGTTAGGGGCAGGGGCAGATATATGCTATCCCGAAGAAAACTACGATCTTTACGAAAGGATCCCGGAAAAGGGCGGGATCATTTCCGAATATCCTCCAAAAACTCCTCCGTTATCATGGCATTTTCCGGAACGGAACAGGATAATAAGCGGTCTCTCAAGAGGCATAGCCGTCATTGAGGCTTCCGAAAAAAGCGGCAGCTCCATAACAGTGGAAAGAGGCCTGGAACAGGGGAAAGATATTTTTGCACTTCCGGGAAGAGCGGACAGTGTAAATTCCATGGGGACAAATAAACTGCTTCAGCAGGGAGCAAAGGCTGTATGGAAAGCCTCACATATACTGGAGGAGTACGGCATAATAACGGAAATAAGAAACAATGGTCCTCAAAAATGTCATCTTGATAAACTGGAAAAACTGGTGTATTCTAGCCTGTGTTGCACGCCCATGAAGGTGGATGATATTGCCGACATTACGGGATTATCACTTAAATCGCTGTATCAGGTACTGGTCAGGCTACAGATAAAAGGAAAGGCCATGGATGTGGGTGCGCAGCAGTATATCATATTGTAGTCATAACGGAGGATATCATGTCTGACAATCTGGTCATTGTGGAATCACCTGCAAAGGCAAGTACAATAAACAAGTATCTGGGTAAGAACTATAAAGTCGTAGCCAGCAACGGACATGTCAGGGATCTGCCCAAGAGCACCATGGGTGTTGATATAGATAATGATTTTGAACCTAAATATATAACCATCCGCGGCAAGGGAGAGTTGCTTTCCTCTCTTAAAAAGGAAGTTAAAAAAGCGGATAAGATCTTTCTTGCAACGGACCCGGACAGAGAGGGAGAGGCCATATCATGGCATCTTAAAACGGCTCTTAACCTTAATGATACAGATAAAAAGGTGTATCGTATAACCTTTAACGAGATCACAAAAAATGCCATAAAGGAATCTCTTAAGGATCCGAGGGATATAGATATGGCTCTTGTGGATGCTCAGCAGGCCAGGAGGATACTTGACAGGATAGTGGGATATACCATAAGTCCCGTACTTTGGGCAAAGGTCAAAAGCGGTCTCTCAGCAGGAAGAGTTCAATCTGCGGCATTAAAGCTGATATGCGACAGGGAGAAGGAGATCGATGCCTTTGATCCTGTAGAATACTGGACCATCGAAATGGATCTGAAGGTTGAGGGCAGTACAAAAACTGTCACAGCCCATTATTACGGAGACAGAAGCGGCAGGAAAGAGATAAGGGATCAGAAGGAAGCAGACAGGATATTAAAGGATGTTCAGGCTTCCGCTATCGTTATAGATGATGTAAAAGAAGGCAAAAGAACAAAGAAAGCACCCCTTCCCTTTACTACAAGTACACTTCAGCAGGAAGCCGCAAAGAAGCTCGGGTTTACTGCTCAGAAGACCATGCGGATCGCTCAGCAGCTTTATGAGGGGATAAATATAAAAGGGCACGGAAGCAACGGTCTTATAACTTATCTCCGTACGGATTCAACAAGGATATCAGATGAGGCAGCTTCTGCCGTAACATCTTACATAGAGCAGAAATACGGTAAGGAATATACACGAAAGAACGCGAAAAAGGCAGGAGCAGGAGCCAGAGTTCAGGATGCCCACGAGGCCATCAGACCCACTCATATGGAGTTTTCCCCCGTGGAGATCAAAGATTCTCTTTCAAGAGATCAGCTTAGGCTTTATCAGCTGATATGGAACAGATTTCTTGCCAGCTTTATGAATGATGCCGTGTATGATACCACGGCAGTTAAGATAATGGCTGGAGACAACGAATTCCGCGTAAATGCTTCAAAGATTAATTTCGACGGTTTTTTGGCTGTTTACAGCATTTCCGATGATGAAGACGAAAAGGAAGGCGTTCTTCCCGTTAAGATCACTAAGGATACAAAGATCAGCCGTAAGGATCTGAGAAAGGATCAGCATTTTACACAACCGCCTGCACATTATACGGAAGCTTCCCTTATAAAGGTGCTGGAGGATCTCGGAATAGGAAGACCCAGTACTTATGCGCCGATCATCTCCACTCTTAAGAACCGCCATTATATCGGCGAAGAAAAGAGGAATATTTTTGTTACGGAACTGGGAGAGGTCGTTAACGGCATAATGGAAGGCTCCTTCCCTGAGATAGCGGATGCGGATTTCAGCGCCAAAATGGAAAATGATCTTGATGATGTGGCTGAAGGAAAAAGGGATTACAAGGAGATAATAAGAGAGTTTTATCCGGGCCTTGACAAGGAAGTTAAGAAAGCGGAGCAGGAACTTACAAAGGTTCAGGTCAGGGATGAGGAATCAGATGTCAAATGTGATAAGTGCGGCCGTATGATGGTGATCAAATACGGACCTCACGGAAAATTCCTGGCATGTCCCGGCTTCCCTGAATGCAGGAACACAAAAACATATTACGAGAAGATCGGTGTCAAGTGTCCCAAATGCGGAAGCGATGTAGTGATAAGGATGACTAAAAAGGGCAGAAGGTATTACGGATGCGAAAAGAATCCCGAATGCGATTTTATGACCTGGCAGAAACCTACAGGTGATGTATGTCCCCAATGCGGAGGCTTTATCATAGAGAGAGGAAACAAGCTTTGCTGCAGTAATCCTTCATGTAAATATACAAAGCCGAAAAAGTAAGAAATATTTGGATAATACAGGGAAATAAGGGCTTGCACAGCCCTTATTTTTTGTGTTAAAATAATTCGGCTTGAGAAAAAACACGCCGGAGGATTTAAGAGACGGTGCCGAAAGGTCTCTCTGAAGTTGAACCCGGTGGAAGAAAAACCAGGAGGTAGAAAAAATGAGTGTTATCTCAATGAAGCAGTTACTGGAAGCAGGTGTCCATTTCGGACATCAGACAAGAAGATGGAACCCTAAGATGGCTCCTTACATCTACACAGAAAGAAACGGTATCCATATCATCGATCTTCAGAAGACGGTAAACATGGTGGATACAGCTTACGACGCAGTTAAGGATATCGTGGCAAACGGCGGTACGATCCTTTTTGTCGGAACAAAGAAGCAGGCTCAGGATGCAGTTGCTTCCGAAGCTTCAAGATGCGGAATGTATTATGTTAATCAGAGATGGCTCGGAGGTATGCTTACAAACTTCAAGACCATAGAGACCAGGATCGCAAGGCTTAAAAAGATCGAGGCTATGGCAGAAGACGGAACTTTTGAAGCACTGCCCAAGAAAGAAGTTGCAGAGCTTGAAAAGGAAAGAGAAAAGCTGGAGAAGAACCTCGGCGGTATCAAGGACATGAAGCACCTTCCCGATGCTATATTCGTTGTTGATTCCAAAAAGGAAAGGATCTGCGTAGCAGAGGCACATGCTCTTGGCATTCCCCTTATCGGAACATGCGATACAAACTGCGATCCCGATGATTTCGATTTCCTTATTCCCGGAAACGATGATGCCATAAGAGCAGTAAAGCTTATTGTTTCCAAGATGGCAGATGCTGTTATCGAAGCAAATCAGGGAGAATCCATGGATGAAGGAACTGATGATCAGGAAGAAGCATTTGCAGAAGAAGCAGAAGAAGTTGCAGAGGATGCTGAAGAGGTTTCAGAAGAAGCTTCAGAGGAAGAATAATACAGAGATATTTGGAGGATATATAAATGGCTATTACAGCTGGAATGGTTAAAGAATTAAGAGAGATAACCGGCGCCGGTATGATGGACTGCAAGAAAGCTCTTACAGAAACAGACGGCGATATGGAGAAGGCTATAGAATTCCTTAGAGAAAAAGGACTTGCAGCTATTGCAAAGAAAGCAAACAGGATCGCAGCAGAAGGTATCGTTGATGCCCTCGTAACAGACGATTTAAAGAAGGCTGTTCTTGTGGAAGTAAATTCCGAGACAGACTTTGTGGCTAAGAATGCTGAATTCAGGGAATATGTCGGAAGAGTTGCTGCACAGATCCTTGATGCAGATGTTAAGGATGTTGACGAGCTCCTTAAGATGCCCTGGATAGATGATTCAACTGAGACAGTAGAAGAGGCTCTTTCAAGAAAGATCTCCATCATCGGCGAAAAGCTCAGCATCAGAAGATTTGAGAAGATCGAAAATCCTGACGGCATCATTGTTCCTTATATCCACGGCGGCGGCAAGATCGGCGTTCTTGTTAATCTTAATGCGCCTGTAAACGATGAGACAAAGGATTGCGGAAAGAACCTGGCTATGCAGGTAGCAGCACTTTCTCCCAGATATGTAGACAGATCTCAGGTAGATCAGGAATACATAGATAAGGAAACAGAGATCCTTACTGCAGCAGCTAAGAACGAGAAGCCCGATGCCAACGACAAGATCATCGAAGGTATGGTAAAGGGTAGGATCAATAAGGAATTAAAGGAGATCTGCCTTGTTGATCAGGTCTATGTAAAGGCTGAAGACGGAAAGCAGAGCGTAGGCTCTTATGTAAAAGAAGTTGCAGCAGCAGTGGGAGCAGATGTAACTGTAGCAGGGTTTACCAGATTCGAAACTGGCGAAGGTATCGAGAAGAAGGAAGAAAACTTTGCAGAAGAAGTAGCAAAGCAGATGCAGTAGATCATTTAAAAACATCCCCCGGAAATGCCTTGGCATTTTCGGGGTTTTGTATTGGAGAAATATGAAAACCACAGATTTTGATTATTATCTTCCGGAAGAGCTTATAGCCCAGGATCCGTTGGAAGACAGATCCTCATCCAGGCTCCTTGTTCTGGATAAAACAACCGGAAAATATGAAGACCGGTGCTTTAAGGATATAGTAAGCTATTTGTCCCCCGGTGATACACTTGTTATGAACAATACAAAAGTCATACCGGCAAGGCTTTTCGGTAAAAGAGAGGGTACTGAAGGGGCATGTGAGATACTCCTATTAAAAAGACTGGACTCTGATGTTTGGGAATGTTTGGTAAAACCGGGCAAGAGGTTAAGAGAAGGCGCGGTGATAATTTTCGGTGACGGTGTCCTTAAAGGAACGGTGGAAAAGGTTCTGGATAACGGCAACAGATATATCAGATTCAGCTATGAGGGGATATTTGAAGAGATCCTGGACAGGCTGGGAGAGATGCCGCTGCCTCATTACATAAAGCACAGATTAAAGGATAAGAACAGATATCAGACAGTTTATGCCAAATATGACGGTTCGGCAGCAGCGCCCACGGCAGGTCTCCATTTTACAAAGGAGCTCCTTAAGGAGATCAATGATAAGGGGATTCAGCTGGCATTTGTAACGCTTCATGTGGGGCTTGGCACCTTCAGACCTGTTAAGGCTGATGATATTAAGGATCATGAGATGCACTCCGAATTCTATATTATAGATGAAGAGACGGCACGCATCATAAATGACACAAAGAAGAGAGGGAGCAAGGTAGTCTGCGTAGGTACCACCAGTGTAAGGACTATTGAGAGCGCAGCGGATGATGACGGCACCGTAAAGGCAGGTTCAGGCTGGACGGATATTTTTATTTATCCGGGATACAGATTTAAAGTCGTTGACCGGCTTATCACCAATTTCCATCTGCCGAAGTCCACTCTGATAATGCTTGTAAGCGCTCTTGCAGGAAGAGAAAACGTTCTTGGGGCTTACAGTCATGCCGTTGAAGAAAAATACAGATTTTTCAGCTTCGGGGATGCCATGTTAATTTATTGATTCTTGTTTTTTATAGTATAATATATATGAAACATAAGTAGATCGAAGGGAAGTGTAATAATGGTTAAAGTAGATATAGTTTCAGGATTTCTTGGGGCCGGGAAGACCACGCTTATAAAAAAGCTCATAAATGAGGTCTACAGAGGCAAAAAAGTAGTGCTTATAGAAAACGAATACGGAGAGATAGGTATAGATGGAGGATTTCTTCAGGAGGCAGGTATCCAGATACGTGAGATGAACTCCGGATGTATATGCTGTTCTCTGGTGGGAGATTTTGACAAGGCTTTAGTGGAAGTCGTTAAGACATATGAACCCGAAAATATAATCATCGAGCCTTCGGGAGTGGGGGCTTTGTCTGATATCGTAGCTGCAGTCATGGGCACCTCCGACAGGATAGATGTGGAGATCAATTCTCTGACAACAGTTGTTGATGTTAAAAAGAGCAAGCTTTATTCAAAGAACTTCGGCGCATTTTTCAACGACCAGATAAAAAGTGCCGATGCAGTAGTGCTTTCAAGAACGGATGTTGCCGATGAGGACACTATAAAAGATGCAGTTGAACTCATAAGAAGCCTTAATGATAAGGCTACTCTTATAACAACACCTATAGCAGAAGTCGAAGGAGATGTGCTTTATGATGCCATCGCCGGCACGGAGACCCTTAAGGATAAAGTCTTAAAGGAAATGGAAGAAGAGGAGCATCATCACCATCACCATCATCACGATGATGACGAACATGAGCACCATGGCTGCTGCCATCATGACCATGACGACGACGATGATGACGAACATGAGCATCATGGATGCTGCCGTCATGACCATGATGACGACGATGACGACGAACATGAGCACCGTGGCTGCTGTCTTCATGACCATGATGATGAGGATGATGACGAACATGAGCACCATCACCACCACCATCACCATCATCACCATGGAGAACATGATGCTGAGGATGTATTTGAAAGCTGGGGCCATGAGACCATAAAGAAATTTACAGAGGAAGAATTGTCCGGCATCCTTAATGAGCTTACCAAGGAAGAAGATTACGGTATCGTTCTCAGGGCCAAGGGCATGGTTGAAACACCTGACAAAGAGTGGGTCGATTTCGACATGGTTCCCGGTGAGATAGAGATCAGAGACGGAAGACCTCAGACCACAGGAAAAATATGTGTTATAGGATCCGAATTAAAAGAGGATGCTATTGAAGGATTGTTCGGAGTTTGATAACAGGTGATGGATATGATGAACGAAGAAGAGATCAATGTTCCCGTATTTTTTATAGACGGTTTTCTTGAGGGCGGAAAGACTTCCTTCCTTAAGGAGACCATATCCCAGGAATATTTTCGTATTCCGGGAAAGACGCTCCTTATTTTATGCGAGGAGGGGGAAGTATCATACGACCTAAAAGAACTTGAGGCTCTTAATATAGCTGTGGAGTATATAGAAAATGAGGAAGATCTGACACACAGCTTAATGTGCCGGTTCGATGCCTTGTACGAGCCTGAGAGAGTGATCATAGAATATAACGGAATGTGGCCTGTGAGGTATTTTGAAGAAAAAGAGCTTCCCAAAGGCTGGGGGATAGTGCAGCAGATAACTTGCGTTGATGCATCAACTCTGCAGCTTTATCTTACAAACATGAAGCAGCTCTTTACGGACATGATAAGAAATTCTGATATGGTCTACTTTAACAGATGTGAAGAGTCTCAGCCGCTTTCCATGTACAGACGTTCTGTAAAGGTGATCAATCAGAGTGCAGATACCATATTCGAGGATGTCAACGGGGACGAATGCAATATATTTAAGGAGCAGATGCCTTTTGACCTTAATGCTGATGTAGTGGATATAGCGCCTGAGGATTACGGTATCTTTTATGTTGATGCCCTTGACGACCCTAAGAAATATACGGGAAAAACAGTGCGTTTTAAGGCCATGGTGATCAAATCGAAGCACAAGGAAGCGCCCTATTTCGTTCCCGGAAGAATGGCAATGACATGCTGCGCGAATGACATGCAGCTTATAGGATTTGTCTGCAACACTAAGGATGCACCGAAACTTAAAGAGGGACAATGGATAGACCTGACTGCAAAGGTAAATTACGGTTTTTCCAAGGTATACGGTAAAAAGGGTATCATACTGGAGCCTGTTGCCATTGAAGAATCAGAAGGTCTTGCAGATCCCAACGTTTATTTTAATTAGGATCACAGCTTGAAAAAAGTATCAGATTATCTCACACCTATTAATACTGTTTTTATAATCATAAATATCCTGGTCTTCATAATCCTGGAGATAATGGGCGACACGGAAGACGGAGATTTTATGCTGGAACACGGAGCTGTGTTTTGGCCGTATATAGAATACAACGGGGAATACTGGAGGCTTCTTACAGCGGCATTTCTCCATTTCGGTTTCATGCATCTTTTCAACAATATGCTGGTGCTGGGATTTTTGGGAGATAATCTTGAAAGAGCTCTCGGAAAACTGAAATACGGTGCCTTATATATAACGGGTGCCGTCGGATCAAATTTCTGCAGCTTTATTATTGATAAAGCAAAAGAGAGTTATTCAGTCTCTGCAGGAGCTTCAGGAGCGGTATTTGCAGTGGTGGGCGGAATGATCTATGTGCTTATAAGAAATAAAGGCCGCCTGGAGGACCTTGATCAGAGGAGACTTATCCTCTTTGTGCTTATGTCTCTTTACATGGGTTATACGACTGCCAGCATCAATAATACGGCGCATATTTCAGGGCTTTTCATAGGCTTTATAGCAGCTGCTGTCCTATACAGGAAAAAGGCCAATTAAATATATGGCAAAGCGACTGATTTTATGGTAAATTAGCTTCTAGCGGATAGTAAGGAGGAAGCAATGGGATCTGCCGATAGAATTCTTCTAAAACTTAGCGGAGAAGCCCTCTCCGGGGGAAAAGGCTTTGGCTTCGACGAGGGAAAATGCCTGGATCTGGCCAGACAGATAAAGACCCTTACGGAAATGGGGACTCAGGTGGCAGTGGTGACCGGCGGAGGTAATTACTGGCGCGGAAGAAACAGCTCCAAGATAATAGAACGTACCAAGTCCGATACTATAGGGATGATGGGCACGGTAATGAACTGCATTTACATGTCTGAGATACTCAGGACTCTGGATGTGGATACGGATGTTTTTACGCCCTTTGTTCTCGGAGGCTTTACCAAAGTATTTTCCCGGGATGCAGGGCTGAGGAGTCTTAATAAAGGTAGAGTCATCTTTTGTGCGGGAGGCACGGGACATCCCTATTTTTCAACAGATTCCGGCACGGCACTTATGGCGCTGGAGCTTTCCGTTGACAGCATACTTCTGGGAAAATCCGTAGATGGGATATACGATAAAGATCCGGATGTTTACAAGGATGCAAAAAAATATGATGAGATATCATATCAGGAGATACTTAGCGGACATCTGGATGCTATAGATATGTCTATGGCTGTAATGTGCAATGATAACAAAGTACCGATGAAGGTCTTCGGTCTGGATGAGGAAGATGCCATAGTTAAGGCAGTAACGGATCCGGATTTCGGGACAAGAGTATATGCTTAAGGAAAGGCAGGGCGTTTTAATGGACGAAAGATTGGCACAATTTGAAGACAAAATGCAAAAAACGTTGGAGAATCTTGACAGAGAGCTTTCCACCATAAGGGCCGGAAGGGCAAACCCCAGAGTTCTTGACAGGGTATATGTGGATTACTACGGAACAAGCACTCCCATAAATCAGGTGGGTAATATTTCTGTTCCCGAGGCCAGGACACTTCTTATTGCTCCCTGGGAGCCCTCCATGCTTAAAAATATAGAAAAAGCCCTTCTTGCATCAGATGTGGGCATCACTCCCACAAATGACGGGCAGAACATAAGGCTGAATTTCCCGGAGCTTACGGAGGAACGCCGTAGGGAACTGGCAAAGGATGTCAAGAAAAAGGCTGAGAATTCCAAGGTGGCCATAAGGAACATCAGGAGAGATGCCAACGATTCCTTTAAGAAGGCAGAAAAGGCCAAGGAAATAACTGAAGATGAGCTGAAGGATCTTAATGATGCAATACAGAAATCCACCGACAGCTTCATCGACAAGATCGACAAGGCTGTGGATGTAAAGACCACAGAGATAATGACTGTATAAAGCAAACAGGCTGTCTTATGGACAGCCTCTCTTTTTAGATGCCGAAAGATTGATTGGAAGAGGAACAAAAATGGCTTTAGCGGAAAGGGAAACCCCTGTACATCTTGCCATGATCCTGGACGGGAACGGAAGATGGGCAAAGAAAAAGCACATGCCGAGGACCTATGGTCATTCCAAAGGTGCCCGCAATGTGGAGAAGGTATGCCGTATAGTATGGGAGCACGGGATCAAATATTTTACCGTGTACGCTTTTTCCACGGAAAACTGGAAAAGACCCGAAAAAGAAGTAAACACCCTTATGGATCTTTTCGCCGATTATTTGGAAGAATGCCGTCAGAAGTGCAGTAAAAACAATATGAGGGTCAGGATAATAGGCGACAGGGAAAGACTGAGGGATGATCTTAAACAGAAGATAACTGCGCTGGAAGAGGCTTCGGAAAACAATACGGGCCTTAATTTTCAGATTGCGGTCAATTACGGCGGAAGGGACGATATCCTGCGTGCATTCAAGGCTATGGCAAGGGATATTTCCGAAGAGAAGTTATCCGAAGAACAGATCACTGAGGAAACCGTAAGCTCCTATCTGGATACCGGTGATATCCCGGATCCTGACCTGCTCATTAGGACAGGAGGGGATTACAGGATCTCCAATTTCCTCCTGTGGCAGATGGCATATACGGAGATATTTATAACAGATGTTCTCTGGCCTGACTTTGGAGATGAGGAGCTTACCGGGATATTGGATGACTACTGCAAAAGGGACAGAAGATTCGGAGGTATCAAGGAATGAAAACAAGGATAATAAGCGGATTGATCATCACTGCTCTTGTGGCAGCCATCATATTTTTGCCTAAATCAGTGGTGTTCGTTTTTGCTTTTGCTCTTTCAATGCTTTGTGCATACGAATTATATAAATGCATCGGAGTGGAAACAGAGATCATCGGCTTTGCAGGCTATGCAGCCATATTGATATATTATCTTTTTATTTTGACAGGAAAGGCAGATCCCGTTACAGCTGCGGCCTTGTGCTTTATCATCATCATGGCTGTATATGTATTTACCTATCCGAAATACAAGATCAACAAAGTGTCTTATGTGATCTTCGGTTTTATCTATACAGCAGTTCTCATGAGCTTCCTCTATTTTATAAGGAACCTGACATTGGGCAAATTCATGCTTCCTCTTGTTTTTATAGGAGCATGGATAAATGATGTGGGTGCATATTTTGTAGGTGTAAAATTCGGCAAGCATCATTTTGTACCTGTCCTTAGTCCCAATAAATCTCTTGAAGGACTTTTCGGAGGCATATTATCCTCAGGCGCAGTCGGCGCTTTATACGGACTGATAATAAATGCCATGGATGATCAGGTGGGGAACCATATTTTGCTTTGTGCCGTAATAGCAATGGTGACCGCCCTTGTAAGTGTAATAGGAGATCTTTCCGCATCAGCTATTAAACGCGACAGAGGTATCAAGGATTACGGAAATATAATACCTGGCCACGGAGGGATAATGGACAGATGCGACAGTCTTCTTTATGCGGCTCCCGTGGTATATCTTATGGTAACGGTATTCTGGAAATAATATGGGAAATAAAAGGATTTCGATCCTGGGCTCCACCGGTTCCATAGGGACTCAGGCCCTGGATATCATCGATCTTAATAAGGATATGGATGTTGCGGCATTAACTGGGAACAGGAATGTCCCTTTGATGCTGGAGCAGATCAAAAGGTTTTCTCCTGAGATGGTCTGCATGTACGACAGTGATGCAGCCATGCATCTTAAGGAGCTGACAGCAGGTAAAAAGATAAAGATCACATCCGGCATGGAAGGCCTTATTGAAGCGGCAGAATGGAAGGATACGGATCTTGTGCTATCCGCTGTTGTGGGTATGGTAGGCATAGAACCTGCCATTCATGCCATAAATGCAGGCAGGGATATAGCATTGGCAAACAAGGAAACTCTTGTGGCAGCAGGCCATTTGATCATGCCTCTTGCGAAAGAAAAGGGTGTTGCCGTAATTCCCGTTGACAGCGAGCATTCAGCGATTTTTCAGTGTATCAGAGGAAATGAGGACAATGCCATAAAATCTATCATCCTGACTGCATCGGGGGGGCCCTTCAGAGGCTATACAAAGGACAGGATAAAAGATGTAACCATTGAAATGGCTCTTTCTCATCCAAACTGGTCCATGGGGAAAAAGGTGACTATAGATTCAGCCACCATGGTAAATAAGGGACTTGAGGTAATGGAAGCCAGGTGGCTTTTTGATGTGGATCCTGACAGGATACGTGTTCATGTGCATCCTCAGAGCATCGTACATTCGGCAGTGGAATTTGAAGATAACGCTGTCATGGCACAAATGGGAGTGCCGGACATGAGGGTACCCATATCATATGCGCTTTATTATCCTAAAAGGCGTTATGCATTGGCAGGAGCCCTTGACCTTTTTAAGGCGGAACATCTGGATTTTTACGAACCGGATCTTTCCGTATTTAAAGGCCTTAAGCTTTCATATGATGCCATAAAGCGCGGCGGGAATATGCCATGTATCTTAAATATCGCAAATGAAAGAGCCGTGGAGCTTTTTCTTAACAAAAAAATAGGTTTTACGGATATCCCCGGGATCATAGAAGATGCCATGGATCATTTCCCTTATTCAAGCGATCCGTCACTTAAAGAGATCCTTGAAATAAAGGATAAGGTAACAGAGTATATAAACGATTTGCAGGAGTAATAAATTGGGTATTATTATAGCTATTCTTGTTTTCGGACTTTTAATAACTTTTCATGAGTTCGGACATTTTATACTGGCCCGTATCAACGGGATCAAGGTAAATGATTTTTCCATCGGGTTTGGCCCCAGGCTTTTTAAGATACACGGAAAAAAGACAGACTTTTGTTTAAGGCTTATCCCTCTTGGGGGATCCTGCTCCATGGAAGGAGAGGATGAAGAATCGGAAGATCCGGAAAGCTTTAATAATAAGAGCGTTTTAAGAAGGATATCCGTGGTCCTGGCAGGACCTGTGTTTAATTTTATCCTGGCATTTGTATTTGCCGTTATCCTGATCGCAAATACAGGGGCGATGCTTCCGACAATAGGCTCTGTGGTGGAAGGCTCTCCGGCCGAGATGTCGGGCCTTAAGGCGGGAGATGAGATCGAAAGGATAGACGGGAAAAAGGTAAATATTTTTAAGGACATCACATCATACAGGGCCCTTAATCCAAAGGATGAATATGAATTAACGATCCGCAGAG